>JALZKG010000377.1 GCA_030859365.1 Gemmatimonadota bacterium | reverse complement strand
GTGGTGCACTACATGCGCCGGCTGCAGGGCGGCGCCGGAGCCGTCACCGTTCCGGTAGATCCGGCCGCTTCCGACGCTCCCACCAACGTACCGACCGTCGTGCCTGCCGCGCCCGCCGCGGAAGGGGCGCGTGAAGCGGAAGCCGGGCAACTGCCGACCCAGACGCAGGGTGAACCGAACCGATGAGCGCACCTTCGCTGATCCCCAGCACGATTCCATTTCGGACCCTGAAGCCGCTTTCCGCGGTGACGCTGGGCCTGCTGCTCCTCCTTCTGGTGGTGGGCGCGGCCACGGTGTTTCTGGGCTTCGGCGGAGCGGACCCGAACCGCATCTGGCGCGGGCTCCTCTTCAACTGGCTCTTCTGGTCGTCGCTGGCCATGGGGATGGTGATGCTGGCCGTGACGCTGCATCTCACGGACGCGGACTGGGCGTGGTCGTTCCGCCGGCTCGCGCTCGGGGGGGCGGCGTTTCTCCCCATCTCCATGCTGATCCTCCCGCTGCTCTTCCTGGGGAGTGAGCACTTCTTCCACCACTGGCTGCACGTCGAGGGTGACCCGGTGATCGACGCGAAGCGTAGCTGGCTGAACCTGGGCGCCATGTTCACCCGCGACGTGATCGGGGTGGCGGTGCTCTTCGGCCTGAGCGGCTGGTTCGCTCACCTGGCGCTCCGCGCCGACGTGTACGGAAGCGGCGACGACCGGCAGCGCGGGTGGTACGGACGCTTCGGTCTGCTCCGTGGATACCGCGGCGCTCCGGAAGAAGCGGCGCGCTCCCGGCGGATGATGACCTTTCTGGGGCCGATCCTCGCCATCTGGTTCGCCCTCGTGTGGGGGATGATCGCGATCGACCTTGCGATGTCGCTGGAGCCGCACTGGTTCAGCACCATGTTTCCGGTGGCGTTCTTCATGACCGCGTTTCATGGCGGGATCGCGGCCACCGCGATCGCGGCGACGCTGCTCCGCTCCCGTGCCGGACTGGAGCCATTCATGAGGCCAGGGCAGTTTCACGATCTGGGAAAGTTGCTGTTCGCGTTCTCGGTGTTCTGGATGTACCTGAACTGGTCGCAGTACGTGGTGATCTGGTACGGCATCCTTCCGTGGGAGCAGGAGTGGTTCGTCCATCGGTTCGAGCAGCCGTTCGCTCCGTTCGTGCAGGCCGCCGTGATGCTCATCTTCGTGCTTCCCTTCTTTGGACTGCTCACCCGTCCGCCGAAGAAGGTGCCGACGATCGTCGCGACCTTTGCCGCGCTGATCCTGGTCGGCCACTGGCTCGAGCGCTTTCTGCTCATCGCCCCGTCGCTGTACGAGGAGGGGCACGGGGGGTTGCCGCTGGGGCTTCCGGAGATCGGCATCGCGCTCGGCTTCGGCGCGCTCTTCGTCGGCACGTACCTGTGGTTCCTTCGTACCTTCCCGCTTCTCCCCTCCCCGGCCACCCTGGCGGCGCGCGAGCCATCCACCATCCAGGTTCCGGTGGACGCGCACGGAGCGACGCTCTAGCGCGGCCCGAGTCGCGACGCACCCCGGGGCGACGGATGCCGAACCAAACCGTCGCTCCGGGGTTCAAGCGTTCCGCCCACTCCCGCGGACCGGCACCGCCGGACGTGGAAAGAAATCGTCAACTGGTGCAGGCAAGCGTGCGCATGGCAACGATCCACACCCACCCCCGGCGGCGGCTCCGTCTCGCCGCCCTTCTCGCGTTCTCGCTGGTAGCCCCGGGGTGTGCGACACTGGGGAGCGTCGGCCTCGGCGGCGAGTCCGACAGCCCGGTCGCTTCCGGTGGTGGAGGAGGCGAAGGGCGCAGGGCCGCTCCCGCGGTGCGGCAGCGGGGTGTGTACGTGGTGGTGGACACGGACGTCAACCAGCTCAGCGTGATGGATGGTGAGCGGGTGGTGTGGTCGGCACCGGTCGGGACCGGGACCGACTTCCGCCTGCAGGACAGCGACAACGACTGGGAATTTTCCACCCCCCGTGGCACCATGCAGGTCCAGTACAAGGAGGAGAACCCCGTGTGGCACCTTCCGGACTGGTACTTCGTGGAGAAGAAGCTGCCCGTTCCGCCGGAGAGCTCCCCCTCGCGCCGGGTCCCGAACGCGCTCGGCGTGGCCGCGGTCTACCTCGGCGACGACATCGCGATCCACGGCACCGATCGGCCGGAGCTGCTCGGGCAGCGGGTGTCGCACGGCTGCATCCGTCTTTCCAACGACAACGCCCTGCGCCTCTTCCACAACGTGCAGGTGGGCACCCCGGTGTTCATCGTCGGCAAGCCGCGCAAAGTGGTGCCGATGCCGAGCGAGCCGCCGCCGATGCCGCGCGGACAGAAGAAGGCCGTGCAGCCGAATCCGCTCGCAGCCATGTCCACCGCGCGCCTGCTGGAGCGGCTGGATCGTGAGCTCGTGGATCCGGACACCGCACCGCGGTGGATCGCCGTCGCGACGCAGCTGATCGGGCGTGGCATCGCCGACGACTCGGTGGCTCTGCGCGGGGTGCTCGCCCGCGCCGGAACCGCGGACGACGAGATCCGCAACCGGGAGTACGCCACCTTTCTCGCGGACGCATTTCACCGCGGCGGGTTGAGGGTCGTGGTGTCGCTGGCGCGAATCCCCGAGGAGGCGCGGGGCCGGGCCGCCGCCGCCATCGTGGATGCGACGCTGGACCTCTACCACGACTCGCTCGATGGACCCGGCGCCCCCTGGCCGACCCGGCGCGTGCCCGACTGGCGGCTTGGCCCCGATGGGCGGCGCGGGTGGGCCGCACTGCAGGCGGCCGAAGAGCGGTACCGGGAGATCCACGGCATCGGACCGGTGAAGCTGCGGCTCGCCAGGCGGTGAGCGTGAGCGAGGGGGCGCTGGGGGGGCTGGACCTCCACGCGCACACCAACCTTTCCGACGGGGACCTGACGGTGCAGCAGGTTGCGGCGCTGGCGCACGAGAGGGGGGTTCGGATCGGGATCGCGGATCACGTCTCCGGCCGCAACCCGGAGCGCTTCGTCGCCGATCTGATGCGGGTGCAGCACTATCTGTCGGCAATCGAGCCTTTCCCCGTGTTCCGTTCCGCCGAGTTCTGCTGGCAGGACGACCTGTGGCACGCTCTGCCCGCGGAGGTGATGGAGCGTTTCGATTACAGGATCGGCTCCAACCATGGCTTTGTCCTCCCTGACGGCAACCTCGGCTCCCCCTGGTGGCGGTCCCTCCCGCCGCCCTGGGACGTGGCGCCGGAAAGGGTGATGGACGCGCTGGTGAGCAACCTGTGCGAGCTGGTGCGCACCATGCCGATCCAGATCGTCGCCCACTCCACCCTGCTCCCTCCTGCGCTGCTCCGCATGGAGGAAGATCTGGACGCCTGGTGGACATCGGAGCGTGAGGACCGCTTCGTGGAAGCGGTCGTGGAGAGCGGCATCGCCATGGAGATCTCCAACCGGTACCGGCTTCCGCACGACCGCCTGCTCCGCAAAACGGCCGCGGCCGGAGGGCGGTTTTCCCTGGGGAGCGACGGCCATACCCACGCCCAGGTAGCGCGCCTGGAGTGGGCGGTGGAGACCGCGCACCGGGTGGGGATCACCCCGGCGCAGATGTTCGTCCCCCCGCCCCGCTCGCCCAAGGCGTAGAAGTTGCACCCTCCCGCTGGAAAAGTTTTCATTCACCGCGATGGAGATCTCGATGACCGGGGACCAGGATCCGGCGGACGACGCACCACACGACGGTTTCGCGGACGACGCGGAGGATCTGGACCAGCGGGTCCGAGTCGCCCCGGGCGCCGTGCGTGCGGACGACGTGGAGCCTTACGTCGCCCTGCAGTACGTTGCACGCCTCTTCAAGGGCGTCGCCCTGGTGGTGGTGGTGGCGCTCACGGCGGAGATCATCGTCGGCCTCGCGCTCGATTGGACCGCCGCCATCATCCCCCTGCTGAACGAGCTGGTGCGTGGGATCGTGCTCGCCGCGATTCTCTGGGGCGCCGGGGACCTGACGTTGCTGATCATCGACGTCGGACACGACGTGCGCGCGGCGCGTATCCTGCTGGGGCGCCTGTCCGCCCGCAGCGCGCCCGGGTACGCCCCGCGAGGGGAGCGCGCCGAGCCGCGCGGGCCGTAGCGTAGCTGCTCCCGCCGCCGGGGACGCGGTGATCCCGTCCGCGCTGGACCCGATCGTCGTGGTCCTGTGGCAGACTCAGGACCGCGTCAACCTGGCCGGAACGGTGCGGGTCCTCAAGAACTTCGGCCTGTCGCGGCTCCGGCTGGTCGCTCCCGCCGAGTGGGACCCCTGGCGCATCGAAGGCATTGCCCACGATACCCGTGACATCGTGGAGGCCACCCGCATCTTCGACACCCTCCCCGACGCGCTCGCCGACTGTGCCTTCGTGGTGGGGATGACCGCGCGCGCGCGGCGCGCCAAACGAGCGGTCGGCCGGCCGCGGGAGATCGCCCCGGAGCTGCTCCGCCGCGCCACGGAGGCGGGGCCGGTGGCGCTGCTCTTCGGCCGTGAGGACCACGGCCTCCCCAACGAGGCGCTGGACCTGTGCCACCGCACGGTGATCATTCCCACCAACCCCGAGCACTCCTCGCTGAACCTGGCCCAGGCGGTGCTGGTGATGGCGTACGAGCTGTGGATGGCCTCGGCCGGCGCGGAGCAGCCATTTCGCGATCCGCGCCGGGTGGCGCCCCCCGCCCCGGTCGAGATGCTGGAGCACCTGTTCGCCGACACGGAGCGGGCGCTCTGGGCGGTGGACTTCTTCAAGACGCGCCGCACGGAGGCGGTGATGCGTACGGTGCGCGAGCTGGTGCACCGCGCCGAGGCGGACAGCCGTGAGGCGGGGCTGCTGCGGGCAATGGCCATCGAGGTGGTGAAGTTCCTGGCGCGGCGGGGCGACGCGGCCTCGCCGGCTGGGGGCGATCCTCTGGTCTAGAGCGCCACTCGTTCCCGCTCTGCGTGCCGGCGCAACGCCTCCCACGCGGCCGCCAGATGCCGCTCCTCGGTCCGCAGGTTGCCCACGGCAACCCGCAGCGCGAAGCGGCCCCGGAGGCGGGTGTGGGATAGAAAGACCCGCCCCTCCGCGTTGACCGCCGCAAGGATGCGCTCGTTCCGCGCGTCCGCCTCCTCCTCGCCTGCCCCTTCGGGACGAAAGCGGAAGACCACCACGCTCATCGGGGTCGGAGCGAGCCGCTCCCACCGCGGCTCCGCGTCGATCCATCCCGCGAAGAGCTGCGCCAGCCGGCAGTGCTCCCGGATGCGTTCGGCGATCCCCTCCCGTCCGAAGAAGCGGAGCGTCATCCACAGCTTCAGGGCGCGGAAGCGGCGTCCCAGCGCCGGGCCGTAATCCATCAGGTTGGTGACGCCTTCCCCTTCCGGCGTTTGCAGGTAGTCCGGAACCAGGGAGAACGCCCGTCGCACCCGCTCGGGCTCCCGAAGGAAAAGGGCGGAGCAGTCGATGGGGATAAAGAGCCACTTGTGCGGGTTGACCACCAGCGAGTCGGCGCGCTCGCACCCCGCCAGCACGTCGCGGCGCTCGGGGAGGAGGCCCAGCGCCCCGCCGTACGCCGCGTCCACGTGCAGCCAGAGGCCGTGTTCGGCGCACAGCTCGGCGATCCGGGGGACCGGGTCCACGCTGGTGGTGGAGGTGGTCCCCACCGTCGCAACCACGCAGAAGGGCCTCCACTCCGCGCCGCGGTCCTCCCGAATGGCCGCATCCAGGGCGTCCGCGTCCATGCGGAACTCGGCGTCGACGGGGATGTGGCGCACCCCCTTCCGTCCAACCCCGAGGGTGATCGCCGCCTTTTCCACCGAGGAGTGCGCCTCTCCGGAGCAGTACAGCCGCAGTCGCGGTAGCGGCCGCCCAGCCATCCCCCGGTCCCGCACTTCGAGCCCGGCCGCTTCGCGGGCCGCGGCGAGGGCGGTCAGGGTGGAGATGGAGGCGGTGTCCTGGATATGCCCGCGGAACTCGGGCGGCAGCCCCATCATCTGGCGTAGCCAGTCGAGCGAGCGCTCCTCCAGCTCGGTCGCCGCGGGTCCGGTGCGCCACAGCATGGCGTTCGCGTTCAGCGCGGCGGCGAGCATCTCGCCCAGCACGCCCGGCGCGGATCCGGTGATCCCGAAGTAGGCGAGAAACCCCGGGTGGTTCCAGTGGGTGACGCCGGGGAGGATCACGTCCTCGAAGTCGCGGAGGATCGCCTCCATCGCCTCCGGCCGCTCCGGGGCGTGGAGGGGGAGCTGCGCGGCGACCTCGCCCGGCGCCACCTGCGCGAGAACGGGACGCCCTTCGACGTCGCGGAAGTAATCGGCGATCCAGTCCACCACATCGTGGGCGTGCCGACGGAACTCTTCGGGGTCCATGTCCCCTGTCTGCGTGGCGGCGGAAGGCATCGTGCTCCTGCGTTGGCGAAAGGGGACGGACGGGGTAAGTTACGCCGCAGCGGCACGGTCCGCGCCGCGGGCGTTCACCGAGGGGGGGAGGGGAGCTGGCGTGATCCGGATCGCGGACGAGGTGCGTGCGGCGCTCGCTGCCGCAGAGGTCGAGCGAGCCATCGCCGACGCGCTCGCTCAGACGACGGCGCAGCGGATCGCCGGGCCCGCGGTCGCCGGGTCATGACCAAGACGGAGCTGCGTCGGGCGGCGAGGGCGCGCCTCGCCGCCATCGGCGAGGGGGAGCGCCGGACTGCCCGCGCCGCGGTAGCCGCCCGGCTGTGGACGCTCCCCGCGATGGAAGGAGCCGGGACGCTGCTCTGCTTCGCGGGGCTGCCGGATGAGATCCCGACCGACCAGGTGGCGGAGGAAGCGCTGCGGCGGGGAGCGAGGCTGGTGTATCCCCGGGTGCGGAGCGCGGGGGAGGTGACGCTGCACCGGGTGGACGGCCCCGACGCGCTCCGTCCCGGACGGTGGGGGATTCGGGAGCCGGACCCCGGGCACTCGCTGGAGGTCGGAGTGGAGGCGATCGACGCCGTGCTCGTCCCCGGCCTCGCCTGGGACCGTGGAGGGCGGCGTCTGGGGCGGGGAGGGGGCTTCTACGACCGCCTCTTCGCCGATCCCGGGTGGCGGGGCTTTCGCTGCGGTGTGTTCTGGGCCCTGCAGGAGGTGGAGCGGGTTCCCGTGGATCCCTGGGACGTGCCGCTGGACGCCGTCGTCACCGAGCGCGAGGCGTGGCGCCCTCCGTGCAGCGGGGTCCCTCCCACCGCTTCGCCCAGCGCCCGGAGCCGTCCGCTCCCACCGCCGCGTAGCGGCTCCCGTTAGCCTCGTACACCTGCAGCAGCACCTCCTGTCCCTCCTGGCCGTTCCAGTTCAGGTGGTCCACGAAGCGAGGTGCCACCTTGCCGGTGCGCCGGTAGTCGTGCACCTCCGAGTAGAAGGGGGTGTACCCGCTGCGCGCCTCGAAGCCGGCCATGTAGAAGACGCTGTACCCGTCCGGCTGTCCCGCCCCCGGTCCGAGCTCGTCGCCCACCAGATAGGTCGAGGCCATCTCCGGGTTGGCTCCCCGTACCAGCTCCAGCGGCTGCAGGTCTCGCTGCGCGCCGGGCCAGCTGCGCGGCCGGGGAAGGCCGTTCTGCAGCACCAGCCGCTCGGCGACAAGGGAGGCGTAGCGCTGCATCTGCC
>JALZKG010000065.1 GCA_030859365.1 Gemmatimonadota bacterium | reverse complement strand
CCGCCGGGGTGCGCGCCTCCTGCTGCACGAGATGCGGGCGCTGCTCGTCCTTGCCGGGCCGCTGATCGTCAACCAACTGGGGCAGATAGGGATGAACACGGCGGACACCATCATGGTGGGGCCGCTCGGGGCAACCGCGCTCGCGGCGGCCGGGCTCGCCTCCGCGCTGCACATGGTGGCGATCATGGTGTGCACGGGGACCATTCTGGGGATGACGCCGCTGGTCAGCCAGGCGTTCGGCGCGGGAGACCGGCCCCGGTGCCGCCGGGTGCTGGTGCAGGGGCTCTGGCTCGCCGCGCTGCTCAGCGCCCCCATGATCTGGTTCTCGCTGGAGGGGCGGCGGATCGCCCTCCTTCTGGGGCAGACGCCGGAGATCGCCGCGCTGGCGGGCGACTATCTGGTGGCGCTCGCCCCCGGCGTCCCGGCGGTGCTCCTCTTCATGGCCTTTCGGCAGTTTCTGGAGGGGATGGGGATCACCAAGCCGGCCATGCTCATGACCTTTCTGGGGCTGGCGGTGAACGTCGGCGCGAACCGAGCGCTGATCTACGGAGTTGAGGGGTGGATCTCGCCGCTGGGGGTGGTGGGGAGCGGGTGGGCGACCAGCATCGTGCGGGCGGCGATGCTCGCCGCGATGGGTGTCTACATCCTCCGCCACCCGGCGCTGCACCCCTTTCGCGGAATACGCCTCAGACCGGATCGCCCGCTCTTCGGACGGATCTTCGGGGTGGGGGCTCCCATCGGTGCGCAGCTGGGGATGGAGGTCGGGCTGTTCTCCTCCGCCGCGGTGATGATGGGCTGGTTCGGCCCGATCGAACTGGCGGCGCACCAGGTCACCATCAACATCGCCGCCACCACCTTCATGGTCGCGCTCGGCGCCAGCCTGGCGGGCTCCATCCGGGTGGGGCAGCACGTCGGCGCGGGGAGAGTGCGCGGCGTGCGCCGCGCCACCCTCGGCACCTATGCGTTGGCGACAGGCTTCATGGGGCTGTGCGCGCTCCTCTTTCTCGCCGTGCCGGAGGCGCTGATCGGCGTCTACACGCGCGATCCGCAGATCGTCTCGCTCGGCGCCCTGCTGCTCGGCGTGGCGGCGCTCTTTCAGCTCTTCGACGGGGCGCAGGTGGCGGGCCTCTGCGCCCTGCGCGGCGCGGCGGACACACGCGTTCCGACGCTTCTCTGCGCGTTAGGGTACTGGGGCGTCGGGGTGCCGACCGCCTACGCCCTCGCCTTCCACACCGGGCTGGGTCCGCGAGGGGTCTGGCTCGGGCTCTGCCTGGGGCTGGGCGCCGTGGCCGTGCTGCTGGCGTGGCGGGTGCGGCAGGCGCTCTGGCGGCGGGAACCGGTGCGGCTCCGTATGTCGTAGCCGCCTCCGAAAGGGTGGCGGCGCTCTTCGGTTCCCTTTTTGCATACTCCGGGGCTGCGCCGCGGTCTTGGCGAGCGGCTTCCTGTTCCTGGAGCGAACTTCCACCCGGCACGAAAGGCGATCATGGCGACTGCAAAGCAGGGCGATTCGAAGAAAAGCACCGCTTCCAAGGGCGGCGCGAAGAAGGACGGCGGCCAGGGCAGGGCGAACCAGGCGTTCATGAAGCCGGTTCAGCCGAGCGAGGATCTCGCGGCCGTGGTCGGGAACGACGCGATCCCGCGTACCGAGGTCACCAAGAAGGTGTGGGACTACATCAAGTCCAACAACCTCCAGGACCCGGCGAACAAGCGGATGATCAACGCCGACGACAAGCTGGGCAAGGTGTTCGGCGGCAAGAAGCAGGTTTCCATGTTCGAGATGACCAAGCTGGTGAGCAATCACCTGAAGTAGCACGGCAGAGCGGGGGGCGGAGCACGCCACGCTCCGCCCCCCGCTCCTGTTCGGGACCCTTCGCCAGCCCCGCAGCATGAAGCTTCCGCTCCCCGGATCGTGGCAGGGCGCTCTCGCCGAGGAGCTCCGCCAGCCGTACTTCGCCGAGCTGCAGCGCTTCGTGGACGAGGAGCGCCGCACCCACACGGTGTTTCCGCCCGAGGATGAGGTGTTCGCCGCGCTGGCGCTGACTCCGCTGGAGCGGACGAGCGTGCTGATCCTCGGCCAGGATCCGTATCACGACGAAGGCCAGGCCCACGGGGTGGCGTTCTCGGTCCGGCAGGGTGTAGCACCTCCCCCATCGCTCCGCAACATTTTCCGCGAGCTGCACGACGACCTCGGCTGCCTCATCCCGGACCACGGCCATCTGGTTCCGTGGGCCGAGCAGGGGGTGCTCCTGCTGAACGCGGTGCTCACCGTGCGCGCCCATCAGGCCAACTCCCACAAGGGACGGGGGTGGGAGCGCTTCACCGACGCGGTGATCCGCAGGGTCAGCGACAAGCCGGACCCCGTGGTATTCGTGCTCTGGGGCGCCTATGCGGGAAAGAAGGGCGAGCTGATCGACGGAGAGCGGCACACGAT
>JALZKG010000061.1 GCA_030859365.1 Gemmatimonadota bacterium | reverse complement strand
CCGCTACGGCGCCACGTCGTGGAACTCGATCCTCTTTTCCCGCTCCACGGTCGTCCGCAGGGTCCACTCGCTGTCGAAGAGCACCAGCGGGCGGTCCTTGGAATCCTGGACCAGCGCGCGGCCGTGCCCACCGGCGAGCCCACGGATGGCGTCGGCGGAGCCCGTGACCCAGCGCGCGACGCGGTAGCTCATCGGCTCCAGGCGCGCCGCCACGTTGTACTCGTGCTCCAGGCGGTGCAGCAGGACGTCGAACTGGAGCATCCCCACCGCGCCCACGATCGGCGCAGCGGAGCCGATGTCCGTGTAGAACACCTGCGCTGCCCCCTCTTCGGACAGTTGCTGCAGCCCCGTGTCCAGCTGCTTCCGCCGCAGCGGATCCGCCACGTAGATGCGCGCGAAGTGCTCGGGGCTGAAGCGGGGGATCCCCCCGAACTCCAGCTCGCCGTCGGCGGAAAGGGTATCTCCGATCCGCAGGTTGCCCCGGTCGTGGATCCCGATCACGTCCCCCGGCCACGCCTCCTCGATGATGGTGCGGTCCCGGGCGAGGAACTGCGTGGGCGCGGAGAGGCGGAGCGCCTTGCCCGTGCGTACGTGCTTGACCTGCATCCCGGCCTGGAAGTGTCCGGAGCAGACGCGCACAAAGGCGATGCGGTCCCGGTGCTTCGGGTCCATGTTCGCCTGGATCTTGAAGACGAACCCGGTGAAGGCGGGGTCCGTCGGCTCCACGGGGCCGTGGCTCGATTCGCGAGCCACCGGCGGCGGCGCCATCCCCAGGAAGGCGTGGAGAAAGGGCTCGACCCCGAAGTTGGTCAGCGCGCTCCCGAAGAAGGTGGGCGAAACCTCGCCCGCCAGAAAGGCTTCGGGGGAGTACTCCGTCCCCGCCATCTCCAGCAGTTCCATCTCCTCCTCCAGGAGGGCGTGCGCCCCCGGGCCGATCCGCTCCGCTACGTCGGCGTCGTCGATCGACACGGTTCGCTCCGCGGCGCGCGTCTGCCCGTGGTCCACGCCGCGCTCGAAGAGGTGAATCTGCCGGGTAAGCCGGTTGACGACCCCCACGAAGACCGCCCCCTCCATCACCGGCCAGGTGATGGGATAGCAGCGGATCCCCAGGTCTCGCTCCACGTCATCCAGGAGCTGCAGCGGCTCGCCGCCAGGGCGGTCGCACTTGTTGACGAAGGTGAAGATCGGGGTCTTCCGGCGGTGGCAGACCTCGAAGAGTTGCCGGGTGCGCTCCTCCACCCCCTTGCGGTTGTCCAGCAGCATCACCGCGCTGTCGGCGGCGATCAGCGTGCGATATGTGTCCTCGCTGAAGTCGGCGTGGCCGGGGGTGTCGAGCAGGTTCACCTGGCACCCCTCGTACTCGAACTGGAGCACGCTGGAGGTGACGGATATGCCGCGCTCCTGTTCCATCTTCATCCAGTCGGAGGTGGCGTGCCGCTCGGACCGGCGGCTCTTCACGCTCCCGGCCAGGTGAATCGCCCCGCCGTACAGGAGCAGCTTCTCCGTCAGCGTGGTCTTCCCCGCGTCGGGGTGGGAGATGATCGCAAAGGTTCGCCGGCGGGCGACCTGATCGGACAGAAGGCTCATCGACAAAACCTTGAAAAAAGCCCCACCGGGCGAGCAGCCGGGCGAGGCGGGTCATCGTGCGCAGCGTTGCCGCGGGAGCGCTCTGCTCCCGGACCCGAAGATAACGAATCCGAGGCGGCGGCTCAACCGAGCGTCGCGGCCGCCGTCATTCGTCGGCCCGCTCCGCGCTCACGTGCGCCGCTCCGTCGTAGTCGTACTCCACCCGGACCAGCCAGGGGCGACAGCAGACGGGGCAGTCCTCCACGTACTCCTGGTGGTGGCCGCTGCCGGGGTCGAGACGGATCTCGCTTTCCGACCAGCAGAACGGGCAGACGACTTCCGCGGCCGTGTCGGCGGCGTCGCCCAGGCGGGAGGGTTCCTCCAGCGGGTCATCCATCGGGTCTCCCTGGTGGTTGGAGCAGGCCTGCGATTGGCCCGGGTCGTGCAGCTTTCCCGGCTTCCGCAAGCACCAGTCCCCGACCAGGAGAACGCCCATGGAAAAGCGCCCCGAGGAGCAGGACAGCGGCAAGCTCGGCGATCAGGGAGGGCAGGGCCAGGAAGAGCAGGGCGGCTACGGCGGGCACGCGGGCGGCGCCGATCCGCGCGAGGGGGAGAACGACCAGGATGGGCGCGAGGGCGGGTACGGGGGTGACCATCCGACCGACCTCGACCCGAACGGCGAAAACATCGGCGCGTAGACAGACAGGCGATGAAGACACCTTCGGCAAGCTCGCGCTTCTTCCACCGGATCACCGAGGGGATCCGGGTGACGGCGCAGCCCTTTTACGTCCCGGAGCACTCGGATCCGGAGCGGCAGCGCTACGTCTTCGTGTACCGCATCCGGATCGAGAATGTGGGGACCGACACGGCGCATCTCCGCTGGCGCCACTGGTACATCCACGATCCGGTGGCCGGCGACAGCGAGGTGGAAGGGGAAGGGGTGGTTGGGGAAACGCCGACCCTGAGCCCCGGGGAGGTCCACGAGTACCAGAGCTTCTGCGTGCTCCGCTCCCCCGCCGGGCACATGGAAGGCTTCTACGAGCTTCACCGCCCGGACGGTTCGCGCTTCCACGCGGTGATCCCCCGCTTCCAGCTCCGCGTCCACTCGGCGTAGCCGCTGGTCGAGCGGCGCGGGTGGCATCCCGGTGTCACAAGGAGGACGGCGCGGGCGTTCTATCCCCGGGTACGGTTTTCAGCTTCGCGTCTCCCGCTCTCCAGAGGTCGATCCATGCATCGCACACCGTGGGCTCGCCTGTTCCACGTCTCCCTCGGTCTTCTCGTGCTCGCGGGATGCTCGTCGGTTCTCGCACCCGGTGGGTGGGAGCGCGTGGTCGGGGTGATCGACACCGGGAGTGCCTTTTCGCCTGCTCCGATCCGGCTCCCGGACGAAGTGCGAAAAGGGGTTCCCTTCACGGCAACCGTCGTAACCTACGGCAGTGGCAGCTGCACGCGCGCCGATGGCGCGGACGTTAAGACCGCCGGCCTCACTGCCGACATCACGCCGTACGATCGTGAACGTACCGGCAACGTGATCTGCACGGGCGATCTGCGCCCGTACTCGCGCACCGTGACGCTCCGCTTCGACGCCGCCGGGGAGGCTTTGATCCGGGTACGCGGGCGTTCTCTGCGCACCGATGGACCGGAGCAGTACGAAACCCGCATATCCGTTCAGCCGTAGACCCGTTCATCCACGGGCAGCCCGCGCCGCGAGCCCGGGTCGAACATCCGTACGTTTTCGAACATCCATACGTCTGACGGGTACGTCGCGGGTCAGGGATGCGGAAGCCCCGGCTTCCGCATGCGTGCATCCATCCATACCTGTTTCTACATGATGCTCCAACATCGGCACTTCGCACTCCTGCCCGCCGCGCTGCTCCTGGCGGCGCCGATCCAGGCGCGGCAGGCACCCGCCCAGCAGCAGCCCGCCGCTCCACCGTCGCCCATCGCGCGGCTGGTGGTGGAGCCGGCGAATCGCACCGTGGTGGCCGGCGACAGCGTTCAGCTCCGCGTGCGGGCGCTCGACGCGTCCGGCAACCCCGTGCCCAGCGTGATGGTCCGCTTCGTCCCGGCGGGCGGGCGCTTCGAGGGCGAGGTGACCCCCACGGGGATGGTGCACTCCGGCTCGACGGGCACCATCCCCGTGGGGATCACCGCGGTCGCCGCGGGAACCCGCCCGGTGACCGAGCGGGTGGAGATCCGTATGGTCCCCGGTCCGGCCGCTCGGGTGGAGATCGCCCCCCGCACCAGCAAGATGGCCGCCGGGCAGCGGGTCCGGCTGGTGGGGACCGCGTACTCCGCCGGGGGTGACCGGCGCGAGGATCGCATCGGCTGGCGCAGCTCCGCCCCCGGCGTGGTGCGGGTGAGCGAGGACGGACTCGCGGTCGCGGTGGCGCCGGGCCGCGCCACCC
>JALZKG010000031.1 GCA_030859365.1 Gemmatimonadota bacterium | reverse complement strand
GGGGTCGTCGCTCTGGAGGAGCGGCCGCACCTCCTCCGGGTGCGCGGCGGCGAGTCGCTCCGCTCCGGCGAGGACGGCGGCGCGGATCCGCTCCGACTCGACGTCGGGCACCAGACGCACCAGCGCGCCCAGCGCGGAGGGGTAAAGCAGGGCCAGAAACCTCTGGAGCGCGTCCGACGCGACCACCTCGGGTACGTCGTTCGCCACGCTCACCAGGCCCGCGAGCACCTCGGGGTCGCCGAGCCGCTCGAAGAGCGTCGAGATCGCCTGGAGAACCGGGGGGGACGGCGTCGGCGCGGCGGAGCGGAGATCGGCCATCTCCCGGAGAAGCTCGACCGCGCGGGCGAGCTGCCCCGCACCGAGAAGGACGGGGAGCAGGTCGGCGAGGATGCCGACGACCAGCTCCTGCCTGGCGGGCGTGCCGTCCTCAAATCGGTCCATCAGCGCAGCCACCACGTCGGCAAGAAGATCCCGGCCCATCTCGGCGCGGAGATCGTCGCCCAGGCGGCGGATCTCCGCGTCGTCCAGAAAATACAGGGCGCCCTGGAAATTGTCCGGACTCACTCCGGACGTGGCGGCGCTTTCCTCCTCCACCGGCGCCGAAACAGCCGTCGCCGGCCGGCCTGAGCCTCCTGGAAGTGGGGCCCCGTCGGAGGAGGAGTCGACGTACAGGTAGCGGAGGGAGCGCCACTCGCCGTCCCAGAGGAGGGTCAGGAGGTCTTCGTCGTCGCTTCGGACCCGCTGGACGCGGGCGAGCAACGCCACCCAGCCGGCGGTCTCGTCTTCGAAGCCGGGAAGAAGCGTCAGCTCCCGGATGCCATCGCGGTAGAACACGAAGGCCAGATTTTCGGTCCCTGCTTCCGCGGCGTAAACTCCCTCCTCGCCCCAGCGGAGGACGTTCTCCTCCACGGTGAGCGACAGCTCCGGGAGCACGTCCCAAAGCGCGGCCGTCTGCCGGCGCAGCAAGGCCATCAACCGCTCGATGGTGGGGCCGGTGCCCTCGTACAGGAGGAAGGCGCGGAGCGCCCGGTCCCAGCCGCGCACCACCTCCTGCACCTCCGCTCGTGGAGCGGAAGTAGCGGCGGTCTTGTCCTGAGGCTGAGAGAAGAGATCCGGCACGCGACGATCAGCGCTTGGGATCCGCCGCCGCGAGCTCGGCCACCTGGGCGACGTCCTTGTCGCCGCGGCCGCTGAGGCAGACCACCAGCGGGCCCCGCTCCACCCAGCGGCGGCCCTCGCGCAGCACGTAGGCGATCGCATGCGCCGTCTCCAGGGCAGGGATGATCCCCTCCAGCCGCGCCAGCTCCGCGAAGGCGTGCAGCGCCTCCCGGTCGTCCACGGCGACGTACTCCGCCCGTTCCTCGTCTTTGAGGGCGGAGTGCTCCGGACCCACTCCAGGGTAGTCGAGCCCCGCCGAAACGGAGTGCGCGGGCGCCACCTGCCCGTCTTCATCCTGCAACAGGTAGGAAAGACTGCCGTGAAGGACCCCTGGGCGGCCGGCCGACAGGGTGGCGGAGTGACGCCCCGATGGGATCCCCTCGCCCGCCGCCTCCACCCCGATCAGCGCCACCTCCGCGTCTCCGACAAAGGGGTGAAAGATCCCCATTGCGTTGGATCCTCCGCCGACGCACGCCACCACCGCCGCGGGAAGCCGTCCCTCCGCGGCGAGGATCTGCTCCCGCGATTCCCGTCCGATCACCGCCTGGAAGTCGCGCACCATCCGCGGGTAGGGATCCGGTCCCACCACGGAGCCGATGATGTAGTGCGTGTCCGCCACATGCGTCACCCAGTCGCGGATTGCCTCGTTGGTGGCGTCCTTGAGGGTACGGGTGCCGCTCCCCACCGGGCGCACCTCGGCGCCGAGCAGCCGCATCCGGTATACGTTGAGCGCCTGGCGGCGCACGTCCTCCTCGCCCATGTAGACGACGCACTCCAGCCCGAAGAGGGCACACACCGTCGCGGTGGCGACCCCGTGCTGGCCCGCTCCCGTTTCCGCGATGATGCGCCGCTTCCCCATCCTGCGGGCGAGGAGCACCTGGCCGAGCGTGTTGTTGATCTTGTGCGCGCCGGTGTGATTCAGGTCCTCCCGCTTCAGGTACACGGTGGCGCCGCCGGCCGCCGCGCCGAGCCGGTCGGCACGGTACAGCGGCGTCGGGCGGCCCACGTAGTTCCGCCATAGAGCGTCCATCTCCGCCCAGAAAGTGTCGTCTCCACCGGCTTCGGCGTACACCTCCGCCAACTCGTTGAGGGCAGCGATGAGCGTTTCGGGAACGTAGCGACCGCCGTAGACGCCGAAGCGTCCCGGGTCGGCTGTGTCGGGCAGCGAGTGGGTGCGTGGCACGGGCTGGGTGATTGCGAGTTGAAAACGGGTTCAGCGGCCCGCGCGCCGGGCGGCGGCCACAAAGCCGCGAAGCAGAGCCCGATCCTTGACCCCCGGAGCGCTCTCCACGCCGGAGCTGACGTCCACGCCGTGGGGTCGGAGCCGCAGCACCACCTCCCCCACGTTTTCCGCGCGGAGTCCGCCGGCGGCGATCAGCTTTGCACCCGCGGGGGCCGAAGCCAGCTGGTCCACGATCTCGTCCAGGGGGAGCCGGGCCCCGACACCCCCCTGGGCAGCCGGGCTCCAGCCGTCGAGGAGCAGCGCGTCCGCGGCCCCCGCGTAACGCTCAAGCAGCGCCACGAACTCCGCTCCGTCGCGGGGGCGGAGCGCCTTCCATACCTCCCAGCGGCCCTCTTCGCGCAGTTGCGCGACCCGGGTGGGATCCTCGTCGCCGTGGAGCTGAACGACGTCCACCTCCGCGGCCTCCGCTTCCCGGCGCAGGCCGTCGAGCGACGCGTCCACCCAGACGCCGACCCGTCGCACGGGGAGATCGCGAAGCAGCTCGGCCGCCCGCGCCGGTGCGACGCTCCGCCTGCCGCCGGGGGCGAGGATCACTCCCAGCAGCTCCGCACCCGCGGCCGCCGCTTCTTCCGCGTCCTGGCGACGGGTGATGCCGCAGATCTTGATCCGCGGCGGCGGCTCCTCGGCGCTCACCCGCGTCGTTCGCTCTTGCGCCGCCCGGCGAGCCGCCGGGCAGCGAGCCGCACGTCGGGCTGCCGCATCAGCGATTCGCCCACGAGGATCCCGTCTACACCCACGGCGCCGAGCCGGTCCACGTCGGCGGCGTCGCAGATGCCGCTTTCCGCGACCAGAATCAGCTCCGGCGGCACGCGTCGCGCGACGCGGAGGGCGAAATCCAGATCGGTGCGAAAGGTGGCCAGGTCGCGGTTGTTCACGCCGAGCACCCCTGCGCCGCAACCGATCGCCCGCTCGATCTCCCCTTCGTCGTGCGCTTCTACCAGCGCGTCCATGCCGAGATCCTCCGCCTGTTCGCGGAGCTCCCGCAACTCGCTGTCCCGCAGGATGCGGACGATCAACAGCACGCCGTCGGCGCCGGCGGCTCGCGCCTCCCACAGCTGCAGCGGGTCCACGATGAAGTCCTTGCGGAGCAGCGGGACCCCGACGGAGCCACGGACCGATTCGAGATCCGCCAGCGAGCCAGCGAAGAATTCCCCGTCGGTCAACACGGAAATGGCTGCCGCCCCTCCTGCCTCGTACTCCATGGCGATCGACGCGGCGTCGGCGTCGGGCTGGATGGCACCCGCCGAGGGCGAGCGGCGCTTCACCTCCGCGAGGAGCTGCACCCGCTCCGGGTGGCGCAGCGCCGCGGCGAAGCCGCGAGTTCGGGGCAGGTCGCGGCAGCGGTCGCGCAGCTCGGCGGCTGCGGGCGCGAGGGCGGCCACCTCTTCGCGCTTCGTCGCGACGATCCGGTCCAGCACCGAGGAGCGGGCGGTCGGGGGAGCGCTTGCGCTTCGGAGTCCATTCGGGTATAATTTGTTCGGTGCTTGTTCGGAGCGCAACCGTCCCTCGCAGGTTCTTTTATTTTGGGAGACCTCATGGCACTCACCAAGCGTCAGCGCCAGATCCTGAGCTACCTGGAAAGCTTTATCGAGTCATACGGCTACTCCCCCAGCTTCGAGGAGATCGCCTCTCACTTCGGCTACTCGTCGCTCGCCACGGTGCATGAGCACCTGAGCAATCTGGAGGAGAAGGGGCAGATCCGAAAGAACTACAACCGCAGCCGCTCGCTGGAACTGGTCCCCTCGGAGGTCGGCCCCATCGCGATCGAGTTGCCTCTGCTCGGGAGCGTGGCCGCCGGCCTCCCCATCGAGGCGATCGAGGAGCAGGAAACCCTCGCCGTTCCGCACGACATGGTGCGACAGGGGAACAACTACGTGCTCCGGGTGCGGGGGAGCTCCATGGTCGACGAACAGATCCGCGACGGCGACTTCATCATCGTCAACTCCCGCCAGGCGGCGGACAACGGCGAGATGGTGGTGGCGCTCGTCGGAGGAGACTCCGCGACGGTGAAGAAGTATTACCGCGAGCGCGACGGGCGGATCCGCCTGCAGCCGGCGAACCCGACGATGAGCCCCATGTTCTTCGCGGAAGACGAGGTGGACATCCAGGGGATCGTCATCGGCGTGATCCGCAAGTACTGATGAATGCGTGCCGCTTCCCCCTCCTCCGGAGAAACCCCGCCGTGAACTCCCGCGATTCCCTTCCCTTCGTGGTCGGCCGCTTCGCCAAGGACGGACGGCGCCTCCTGGTGCTGCGTCCCGGCGCTCCGCCACCGATTCCGGGCCCGTGGGAGCTGTGCGGAGTGTTCAGCGGGGAGCGGCACGCCGCCTGACCGGCCGTGCGCCCCGTCAGGCATGGGATGCGGTCCGGAGCGTTTCCAGCCGGTGCAGCGCCGCCCCCTCGTCGAGGCTCCGCTCCGCCGTCCGCAGCGCCTCCCCGAAATCCACCTCCTCCCGGGCCACGTAGATGGCGGCCGCGGCGTTCAGCAGGGCTGCGGTCCGCGCCGCGCCGCGCCGGTCGCCCTCCAGGATGCGCAGTACGGTGCGCGCGTTCTGCTCGGGGCTCCCTCCGGCGAGTGCCTCCGCGCCGCCCTCAAGCTCCAGCCCGGCGTCGGTGGGGTCGAAGCTCCAGGGG
>JALZKG010000029.1 GCA_030859365.1 Gemmatimonadota bacterium | reverse complement strand
GCTCCGCACCACCCCGCGTCGGCGCGGCATGCGTCCGCCGCGCGTACCGCATCCGCGTGGCTCCCCGCTTCCAGGTGGTAGCGCACCCGCTGCCCGCCGATCCATCCGTCGCCCGGCAGGAGCCGCGCGAGGGTGTCCAGCCGGCCGCGAAGCTCGTCGCGAGCGCCCGCGACCGCGGCCGGCTCCGGGGGCGGCTTCCACTCGTCGCCGCCGATGTCGTGGGTGAGACAGAAGCGACCGATGCGCTCGTCGCACGGACCGCCGCCGGAGCGCCACGTCCAGGGAAGGTGGGTGCGACGGACCATCTCGAACCGCCCCTGCGCCTGCCGGGCGCTCCGGTGCACCCGAGCGGAGTCCGCGTCCGCCGTCTGGGCGGAGGCGGGCGGGGGCCCGGTGCAGACGAGTCCGAACAGAGCGGCCAGCGCCCCGCTCCGGATCGTCCGCGCCGAAGAGGTCATGCTACGTCGCTCCGAGGGGCGCTGCGACCGCGGCATCTTCGACTACGGCATCTTCGACCGGGGTGAGCCACCCGAAAGGGTCCGGCGCCCGGCCGCCGACCAGCTCCAGAAAGCGCCGCTGCAGCTCCCGGGTGACCGGCCCCATCCCACCGCTTCGCACCGGGATCCGGTCCACGCTGCGGATGGGGGTGACCTCGGCGGCGGTGCCGGTGAAGAACAGCTCGTCGGCGGAGTACAGCATCTCCCGCGGCACGGGCATTTCCCGCACGGGGATCCCCGCCTCGCGCGCCAGGGCGAGCACGCTCTCGCGGGTGATCCCCGGGAGCAGCGTCCCGTCCATCTCCGGGGTGACCAGGACTCCGTTGCGCACCAGGAACAGGTTCTGCCCGGTCCCCTCGCTCACCAGCCCAGCGGGGCCGAGGGCGATCGCCTCGGCGTAGCCGTTGGCGAGCGCCTCCATCTTCGCCAGCTGAGAGCTGAGGTAGTTGCCCGCCGCCTTCGCCATCGCCGGGATGGTGTTCGGGTGTACGCGCGCCCAGCTGGACACGCACACGTCCACCCCATTCTCCAGTGCTCCCTCGCCCAGGTACGTGCCCCAGGGCCAGCAGACCAGATACGTTTCCGTCGGGCTGGCGCTCCCCACCATCCCGATGTTGCCGTACCCGCGCACCACCATGGGGCGCAGGTAGCACTCCCGCAGCCCATTGCGCCGCACCACGGCGCGGCATCCCTCCGCCAGCTCCGCCGCGGTGTGCCGCACGGGGATGCGGAAGAGGCGGCAGCCGTCCTCCAGGCGGCGCAGGTGGTCGTGCAGCCGGAAGATCGCCGGGCCGCGCGGGGTGGCGTAGCAGCGGATCCCCTCGAAGAGGGAGCTGCCGAACTGCACGGAGTGGCTGAGCACGTGGATGCGCGCTTCCTCCCACGCGATCCACTCGCCGTCGCGCCAGATCCAGTCGGTTTCGGTGATCTCGGACATCTCAGCGGTTAGGGCGGGGGAGAAGGTTCTGGGCGTCAGAGCAGGCCACGCGTCCACCCCCCGTCCACCGGGATGGAGGTGCCGGTGATGAAGCTGGCCCGTTCCGAGGCGAGAAAGGCGGCGAGCGCGGCGAACTCCCGCGGCTCGCCGAGGCGCCCCATGGGGATCTCCCGCTCCCAGCGGGCTCGCGCCTCCGCCGGCTCGGTGCCGCTCTGCTCCGCCATCCGCTCGGAGAGCTGCTCCAACCGCTCGGTGCGGGTGTAGCCGGGGAGGAGGCAGTTCACGGTGATCCCCCACGGGGCCACCTCGTTCGCCAGGGTGCGGGCGAAGCCGGTGACCGCCGCGCGGACGCTGTTGGACAGGATCAGGCCGTCCACCGGCTGCTTGGCGGCGATGGAGGTGATCGGGAGGATGCGGCCCCAGCGGCGCTCCTTCATCCCCGGGAGCACCGCGCGGGCGAGGTTCACCGCCGACTCCAGGTTGAGGCGCACCGCGTCGCGCCACGCCTCGGGAGCGTGACTTTCGAACGGCCCCGCGGGCGGCCCCCCGGCGTTGGTCACCAGGATGTCCACCCGCCCGAACTCCCGCAGCGCCGCGTCGACCACCTGCCGCACCCCTTCGGGAGTGGCCAGATCCGCGGCGACGGCTGCCACGCGGGCGCCGCGCTCCTCGACCGACCTGCGCGCCTCTTCCAGCGCCTCCTCGCCACGGGCGCAGAGCACCAGGTCCGCTCCCTCCGCGGCGAACTCCTCCGCCACCGCGCGCCCCAGCCCGCGGCTGGACGCCGCCACCAGCGCCACGCGCCCCCCGAGTCCCAGGTCCATGTCGCTTACCGGCGCAGGTAGGCGTCGCTGCCGTCCAGCCAGTCCTGGCG
>JALZKG010000370.1 GCA_030859365.1 Gemmatimonadota bacterium | reverse complement strand
GGCGGGGGCGCAGCGAAGGAAGACGGTGATTGTAATTCGGCGGGCCGTCTGGTGTCAAACCCACGCTTGACACCCCCCGGCGTCCCTGTAGCTTGTGGCGCGATGGAGCCATCCCGCCGCATCCGCTTCACCGTTCACTACGACGGCGCCCGCTTCCGCGGGTGGCAGCTTCAGTCCGACCAGCGCTCCGTGCAGGGCGAGCTGGAGCGCGTCGCGGGACGGCTCTTCAACGGAGCTACCCGGGTGACCGGCGCGGGTCGCACCGACCGCGGCGTCCACGCGGTCGGACAGGTAGCGGCGATCGACGCCCCCCGGAAGTGGACGCCCGAGGCGTTTCGTCGGGCGATGAACGCCCTGCTCCCTTCGGACGTCTGGCTCGCCGACGCCGCGGAGGCCGCTCCCGGGTTCCACCCCCGCTTTGACGCGATCTCCCGCGGCTACCGCTACCGGATAGGAATCGCGCCGGAGTGCGCATCCCCCTTCCGCGCCGCCTGGTGCTGGCCGCTCGGCCGCCCCCTCGACGTGGCGGCGATGCAGCGCGCCAGCGACGCGCTCCTCAGCGATCACTCCTTTTTCGCCTTCGCGAAGGCCGGGCAGGAGGAGCGCGGGGACCGCTGCACCGTGACGGAGGCCCGCTGGACGCCGTGGGAAGAGGTGGGGGTGGAGTTCCACATCTCCGCCAATCGTTTTCTTCACCACATGGTGCGTTACTTGGTCGGCACGCTGACCGACGTGGGGCTCGGGGTCCGCCCCGCCGCCGACCTGCTCGCCCTGCTGCGGGGAGATCCCTCGCTGCGCACCTCGCCGCCGGCCCCGCCCGGCGGACTCTTTCTCGCCTCCGTATCGTATCCCGAGCCCTGAACCCGACCTCATGGCGAGCGAACGCTTTTCCAACCCGCTGACGGAGCGCTACGCTTCCGCAGAGATGAGCCGCATCTTCTCCCCCGCCTTCAAGTTCGGGTGCTGGCGGCGGCTCTGGCTCGCGCTCGCCGAAGCGGAGCGGGAGCTCGGCCTCCCGATCCCCGAGCGCGCGATCCGGGCGCTGCGCGAACAGCTCGACACGGTGGATACGACGCGCGCCTCGGCGCTGGAGCGCGAGCTCCGCCATGACGTGATGGCGCACGTCCACCATCTCGGCGAGCAGGCCCCCGAGGCACGCGGCGTCATCCATCTCGGCGCCACCAGCGCCTACGTGGGTGACAACACCGACCTGATTCAGCATCGCGAAGCGCTCCGCCTCGTGCGCGCACGGCTGGTCCGCGCCGTGGCGGCGCTGGCGGAGTTCGCGCGCCGGTACCGCGACCTCCCCGCCCTCGGCTGGACCCACTTCCAGCCGGCGCAGCCGACCACGGTGGGAAGGCGCGCCACGCTCTGGATCCAGGATCTGCTCCTGGACCTGGAGGAGATCGAGTTCCGATTGGACACGCTGCGCTTCCGCGGGGTGCGGGGGACGACGGGGACCCAGGCCGCCTTTCTGGAGCTGTTCGGGGGCGATGGGGCAAAGGTCGATCGGCTCGACCGCACGGTGGCCGAGAAGATGGGCTTCGAGCGGTCCTTCGGCGTCACCGGCCAGACCTACACCCGCAAGACCGATGCGGCGTGCCTCGCGACGTTAGGGGGGGTGGCGCAGTCGGCGTCCAAGTTCGCGAACGACGTCCGTCTGCTCGCCCACCTCAAGGAGGTGGAGGAGCCCTTCGAGGAGCACCAGATCGGCTCCTCCGCCATGGCGTACAAGCGCAACCCCATGCGCTCCGAGCGGATCAACGCACTTGCCCGCCACGTGATGGTGCTCACGCTCGATCCGGCGCTCACCGCCGCGTCGCAGTGGTTTGAGCGCACGCTGGACGACAGCGCCAACAAGCGCATCGCCGTCCCCGAAGCGTACCTCGCGACCGATGCGACGCTGCTCCTCCTCCACAACGTGGCGTCCGGTTTCGTGGTCTACCCGGAGATGATCCGCCGGAGGCTTGGCGAGGAGCTGCCGTTCATGGCGACCGAGAACCTGCTGATGCGCGCGGTGAAGGGCGGCGGAGACCGCCAGGCGCTGCACGAGCGGATCCGACGCCACGCCCTCGCCGCCGGGGCGCGCATCAAAGGCGAGGGTCTCCCCAACGACCTGCTCGACCGGATCGCGGCGGACCCGGCGTTCGGGGTGAATCGCACCGAACTGGAGGAGGAGATGCGCCCCGAACGCTTCATCGGACGGGCGCCGGAGCAGACCGACGCCTTCCTGGCGGAGTGGGTGGAGCCCGTTCTGCAGCGCCACGCCGACCTGCTGGGCGCGGACACGCCCGAGCTGCACGTTTGAACCCCGAGAACATCACCATGTATTCCCCCTCCGACGCGCCATCGTCCGCCTTCACCCAACTCCGCGCGCGCCTCCGGGAGATCGCCACCCTCGCCTCCGCGTCGGCGACGCTTTCCTGGGACCAGGAGACCATGATGCCGCCGGAGGCCGGGCCGCTGCGCGCCGAGCAGCTCGCCAC
>JALZKG010000464.1 GCA_030859365.1 Gemmatimonadota bacterium | reverse complement strand
GTGCGGGGATCCACCGGACGGATGTACCACAGACGCGTCACCAGCAGCCCGCGCTCGGTGGAGGCGATCATCTGCTCCGTGGTAGCGTTGCCGCCGGCCATGTGGAAGCCCGCCGGAAAGCCGGTGGGGTTCAGGTTGTTCCGCTGCGCCCAGAAGCGGTCGTACACCAGGTTGCGGAGCCTCCCGTTCTCCACCCACACCATCCGCCGGTTGGGGAGGCCCTCGCCGGTGAAGGGCGCGCTGTTCAGATTCGCGTCCGCCGGATCCGAGTAGAGGGTGACGCGCTCGTCCACGAACTTGTCGCCGATGCGGTTGCCGCCCCCCTGCCGCGCGAAGAAGGAGCGCCCCTCGTCCGCCTGGCGCGCGCCGAGCGCCCCGATCATCAGCGACACCAGGTTTCCCACGGCGGTCGGCTCCAGGATCACCGTCCAGCGCCCCGGCTCCACGGCGCGCGGGTTTCGCGACAGCTGCGCCTTCTGCGTCGCGCGGCGGGCGGCCCCTTCCGGGTCGACCCGGCTCCAGTCGTTGCCGCCGACCCCGGCCCAGCCGGAGCCGGTCCCATCCGGGGTGCGCACCGTGGTGGTCAGCGTCCCCAGCGTGGAAGCGTTGTAGGCGAAGAGCCCCCGCTTGGTAGCCACCGCCTGCGAGCCCGCCCGGTGGATCAGAAAGCCCGACGCGTCGAGCCCGGCCTCCCGCGCCGGGCGCACCATGCGCGCGACCAGCTCGGCCCGCCCGGCAGCGTCGAGGGTGGCGGTGCTTTCAAAGTACGAGGGCGCCTCCGTGTACTGCTGGGCGCCGAGCTCGCCGAGGTACTCCGGGTCCTCGGGGAGGAGCCGGGCCAGGCGCTCGGAAGTCTCGACCACCTGGCGCAGCGAGGCGTCGTCGAAGCGGTTCGTCGTCGCGCTCGCCACCCGCTTGCCGAAGGCGCTGGTGACCACCACGCTGGCATTCGTCACGTCGCCGCTGGTGGAGACGCCGTTCTGCGCGAAGCGCGTATTCCCCTCGCTCCCGCTCGTGATGTTGACCCGCGCCTCGTCCGCCGTGCTGTAGGAGAGCACCCGCTGGGCGAGCGCCTGCGCCTCTGCCCGCGAAAAGAACGTCGCCATCGCTTCAGGCCCTCCGTCCGGTGTTGATCACGTTGACTCCGCGAAACCGCGCCGGCGGGCAGGCGTGGCTTACCGCGTTGCTCTGCGAAGGCTGCCCCTTACCATCGTTGAAGGAGCCGTGGCTCTCGTAGCTGCTCCGTCCGCCGATGAGGTCCATGCTGTTCCAGAACTCGGGGGTGCGGATCTGGTACGCCACGTCCTTGAGCGGAGCCCCCACCCGCCCGTTCCTGATCTCGCGGAAGACCTGCCCGCCGAACTGCGCGTTGAAGCGCTGCTGGTCGATGCTGAAGGAGCCGCGCCCCTCGATCAGGATCCCGTTGCGGACGTCGCCGACGAGCTCCTCGAGCGCGACGTCGCGGTCCGGGTGGGGGAGGAGGTTGACGTTGGGCATCCTCTGGAACTGCACGTCGGCCCAGCTCTGCGCGTACGAGTTGCCGTGGCTGCGCAGCGGCTTGCCCGACTGGGCGTACCACTCGGCCAGCCAGGGCGCCTGCTCGCGCGTGGTCTGCAGATCGTTGAGCACCCCGTTGCGCACGATCAGGTACTCGTCGGGCCGGACCCCTTCGTCGTCCCATCCAACGCTGGAAAGCCCCCCGCGCGCGCTGCGCTCGCCCTGCACGTTCATGAACTCGGGCCCGTAGCGGAACTTGCCCAGGTAGTCCGCGATGGGGTAGATGAACGAGGTGCCCGCGTAGTTCGCCTCGAACCCCATGATCCGGTCCAGCTCGGTGGGGTGCGCGATCGACTCGTGGATGGTGAGAAAGAGGTGCGAGGGGAGGAGCACCAGGTCGTAGCGGCCCGGCTGCACCGGGCGTGCGGACAGGTTGCGGACCGCGTCCTCCGCCCACTCCGGCGCCCGCTCCGCGAGGCGCGAGTTCAGGACGTGCTCGTAGCCCAGCCCCATGGGGGCGACCGGGGTGGAGTCCCGCGCCTGGAAGTCGGAGCCGTCGCTCGCCACCGCGGTCACGCTGACCCGCGGGTAGCTGCGGTAGATGGTCTGGTTGGTGAAGGTGCCCTCGGTGCTGGCGAAGGTCTTTTCTTCCCGTAAAAAGAACATGGAGGAGGTGACGAAGCGTGCCCCCTGGACGCGCAGCGCCGCCTCGTTGGCCGCGAGCAGGAGGGCCACCTTTTCCTCGACGGGGACGTCGAAGGGATCGATCTCGATGGGAGACCTCCACGTCGCATCCGGGTAGCGCTCCACGGGGGCGAGCTCCACGGGGCGCTGCCGTGCCACCGCGTTCGCCCTCGCCTGCAGCACCGCCTGCCGGGCAACGCGCTCCACCTCGGGCGCGGACAGCTCCCGCGACGCCGCGAAGCCCCACGTGCCGCCGGCGAGCACCCGCACCCCGAAGCCGAAGGTTTCCGTATCTTCAAGGCTGGTCACCCGCCGCTCCCGCGTGGAGACGGCCTGGTTGCGGTTGCGCGAGATACGCACGTCGGCGTACTCGGCGCCCGAGGAGCGCGCCACGTCGAGCGCCCGCATGGCGAGGTCGCGCACCGAAGCGTCGGCGCCCATCTGCGCGCCCGGAGACACGGCGCCGCCCGGCAGCGCCGGAGCGCAGCCGATGCCCAGACCCGCCGTCACCAGCGCGCTGTGCGCCAGAAACTCTCTACGATCCATGTTCCGGAAGGGTAGAGGGAAGGATGATCAAACGTATGTTGCAAGGTAGAACGGGCGTTCGAGCGCCGCAAGGCGCCCGCTCCAGGCAGAAATCGGGTTGACGTCGGCGGTGCGGCGGGAGATCTTGCGCGGCCACCGAACCCGAGCCGGAGCGCCATGGATCTTCCCGAGCTGTTCACCCC
>JALZKG010000390.1 GCA_030859365.1 Gemmatimonadota bacterium | reverse complement strand
GTGGAAGCCGATGCTGTAGGCCACGATCAGCGCCAGCAGCACCACGATCAGCTTCAGCAGGAGCCGGACGTTGCGACGTGCCGTCCGGTTCTGCAGAAAGGCACTGAGTTGAACCGCGAGCAGCTTCATCGGCGCCACAGACCCGGGTGAAAGAGCAGCAGCACGGTATAGATCTCCAGCCGTCCCACCAGCATGAGGAAGACCAGCACAAGCTGCGCCCCGGCGGGAAGCCAGCCGAAGTGGTCCGTGGGACCCAGCTGATCGAGCCCCGGGCCGATGTTGCCGATGGCGGTCGCCGCCGCCCCCGCGGCCGAGGGGAGCGACAGCCCCCACGCCGCCATCGCGAGCGTCCCCAGGCCGAACAGGGTAATGTAGAGCAGCATGAAGCCGAGCACGTTCAGTATCACCGGCTCCCCGACGGCGGTTCCGCCCACCTTGGCGACGAAGACGGCGCGGGGGTGGAGCTGCTTGCGGATCTCCTGAAAGCCGTGCTTCAGCGTCAGCAGCACCCGGATCACCTTGGGACCGCCGCCGGTGGAGCCGGCCATCCCTCCCACGAAGAAAAGAAGGAACAGGGCCAGCTGCCCGAAGGGGATCCACTGCTCGTAGTCGGCGGTGCCATAGCCGGTGGTGGTGACGATCGAGACGGTTTGAAACAGGGCGGTGCGGATCGTCGGCTCCCACCCCAGCCCCGCCAGGCGCAGCGTCCACGCCACCACCACGGCCGCGGCGGCGATGATCGCGGTGTACAGCAGCCACTCCCGGTCCCGCAGGTAGGGACGAGCACCGCGCGACAGCGCCCGCCAGTGCAGGGTGAAGTTGATCCCGGCGAGGTACATGAAGACGATCACGATCCACTGCAGCACCGGGGAGAACGCCCCCATGGAGTCGTTGCGGGTGGAAAACCCTCCCGTCGGCATGGTGGTCAGCGCATGGTTCAGGGCATCGAACCAGCTCATCCCCGCAACCGACAGGAGCAGGATCAGCAGTGCGGAAAGCCCCGCGTACACCTGCCACAGCAGCTTCGCGGTTTCGCGGATGCGCGGCCGGAGTCGATCCGGCGTAGGGCCGGGCACCTCCGCGCGGAAGAGCTGCATCCCGCCGACGCCGAGGTAGGGAAGGATGGCGATCCCGAGCACGATGATTCCCATCCCGCCGAGCCACTGCGTCGCGCTGCGCCAGAGCAGGATGCCCGGAAGCGTGGCCTCGATGTCCGTGAGCACCGTGGAGCCGGTGGTGGTGAAGCCGGACATGGACTCGAAGAGCGCCGCCGCGGGAGAGCGGAGGGTGCCGGAAAACAGGTAGGGGAGTGCGCCGAAGAGGGCCACCGCCGTCCACCCGAAGGTGACGATGACAAAGCCTTCACGGAAGTTGATCTCCTTCGGAACGTGCGTCAAAACACGGGCGGCACCTCCCACCAGGGCGGCGGCGAGCGCCGACAGGGCGAGCGGAGCGGCGGAGCCGTCCCCCAGCAGGTATCCCACCGCGGCGCACGCTCCCATGGCCCCCGCGCTGCCGAGCAGGATCGCTCCTACCAGATGGGCGACGTCGCCCAGGCTCAGATGGCTGCCGCGGTGCCGTCTAGGCAAAGAGCGACTCCACGCGCGGGATCGCATCGGGGAGGGCGAAGACGATCACCCGGTCCCCGACGCGGATCTGGTCGGTCCCGCGCGGGATGATGACCCGGTTGCCACGGACGATCGCCCCGACCAGCGCGCCGGTGGGGAAGCGGACCTGCTGCAGCGACTTTCCGGCGTGGGGGAAGCGGGGGGACACGTTGAACTCGATGGCTTCCGCCGCCGTCCCCTTGAGCGTCGCCACCGAAAGCACGCTGCCGCGCCGCACGTAGC
The DNA here is from genome assembly GCA_030859365.1 of Gemmatimonadota bacterium. Taxonomy (GTDB): domain Bacteria; phylum Gemmatimonadota; class Gemmatimonadetes; order Longimicrobiales; family Longimicrobiaceae; genus JALZKG01. The sequence continues at coordinate 5,289 of JALZKG010000390.1, read as the reverse complement.
CGAGGATGGCGTTCACCGTGCTGAGACGGGGGGAAACGGAGGCGTCCACCCCCACCTGCGCCACCAGCGGGACGTAGCGGAAGCGGTCGATCAGCGAGATCACCTTGCGGGTGCCCAGGCTCTTCGCGAGCAGGCAGGCGAGGATGTTGGTCTCGTCGCTCCCGGTGTAGGCGACGAAGCCGTCGGCGTCCCCCACCCCCTCCATCTCCAGCAGCTCCAGATCGGTGGCGTCGCCATGGAGCACCAGACTGCGGTTCAGCTCCGCGGCCAGAGCGACGGCGCGGGGACGGTGGGACTCCAGAATGGTGCAGTCGATCTTCGCGGTCTCCAGCATCTTCGCCAGATACAGCGCCTCCCGGCTCCCGCCCGCGATGATCACCCGGCTCAGGTTGAACCCCTGGTGCCCCGCGAGCGGGAGCACGTCGGGGATCTGGGTGGGCTCGCCCAGCACGAAGATCTCGTCGCCCGTCTCCACCCGGTCCGCGCCGGTGGGGATCACGGTCCGCCCGCCGCGCACCACCGCCACGATCAGGTAGCGGCTCCCCCGCTGCAGCGCGCCGATCTCCGCCAGCGTCTTGCCGGCGATCGGTGCGTCCGGACGCACCTGCAGCCCGATCAGGTCCACCAGCCCACCCTCGAACTGGGCGTACTCGGTGGCGGCGGCCCGCTGCAGGAGTTGAAAGGTCTCCATGGCGCATTCGCGCTCGGGGTTGATCATCAGATCCACCCCCAGCCGCTCCAGCGGCAGGATTCCCGTGCGGTCGTAGTAGTCGGTGCGGGAGACGCGGGCGATCTTGGTCCGCACCTGGTACTGCGCCGCGCACAGGCAGGCCATCAGGTTGATCTCGTCGTGGCTGGTGACGGCAAGGAGCAGGTCGGTGCGGCCCACCCCCGCCTTTTCCAGGGTCGCGAGGCTGGCCCCGTTCCCCTCCACCACCAGGGCGTCCATCGCGTCCTGGATGCCGCGGGCGCGCTCGGGGTCCTGCTCCACCACGACCACGTCGTGGCCTTCCTCGGAAAGCTGCCGCGCCAGGTAGGATCCCACCTCGCCGGCGCCCAGGATCAGGATCCGCACGGCGGCATCCCCTGCACATCGTCGCGGGAGGTCATCTTGACGTAGGCTTCGCGCATCGTGGCTCGGATCACGTAGGGAGCGATGCGGCCGGCCCGGGCCTCGCTGGTGTCCAGCGCGGCGAGCCCGTGCCCCGGCGAATGGAGCGACTCGGCGACGCCGGAGCCGAAGCTCCCCAGACCTACGATGATGAAGCGTTTCACGTTCCTCCAGAGCCGACGAAGAGCTGCGACGCGGAAAGCCGACGCGAGAGCGAGATCCGGCGGCGGGCGATCTCCCACTGGTGTAGGCGCCCGCCCCGGCGGGGCTCACGCGGCTGCGGTTACCGGAGCGCGGTCCCGAGCCGTCCCCAGCGGGCGGCGGTCACGAAGCGCGGAAAGGGAGCGTCCGCCTGCGGATCGTAGGAGAAGTACACGAACATGGGCTTGCCGCGGATCACCTCGCGGGGGATGAACCCCATGTAGCGGGAGTCCAGCGACTCGTCCCGGTTGTCGCCGAGCAGCAGGTAGTGGCCCGGCGGGACCACCAGCGGCCCCCAGCGGTCGCGACTAGGCTGGTACGAGTCGCGGTCGGTGCCGGGGGTCAGGGCGTCCAGGTGCCAGCGGAAACCCCCGAGTCCCCAGGGCTCCATCGGCACGTCCGGCATCCCGGAGGCGCGGGCGTACGGCTCCGCGAGCGGCTCGCCATTGCGGAACACCTGGTGGTCCGCCATCTGGATGGTGTCCCCCGGCTCGCCGATGACCCGCTTCACCACGTCGATCACCGGCTCGTTGTAGGTGGGGCGGAAGACGACGATGTCTCCGTGCCGCGGCTCGCGAAACGCCGGAAGGCGGGCGTCGGTGAAGGGGACGTGGGCGCCGAACACGGCGTTGTTCGCCATCAGGTAGTCGCCGATCTGCAGCGTCGGCTCCATGCTCCCCGAGGGGATGGAGAACGCCTGCACCAGAAAGGTGCGGATGACGACGAAAAGGAGCAGCGCGACCACCGCAGACTTGATCCACTCCCAGGTTTCGTTGGGGGGCGACTGAGCGCGGGAAGCCGGTGCCCGGGTCGGGCGACGGGTGCTGCGGGTGTCGGACGGAGGCAAGAGGCTTCGATTGGGCATGGAGAAGGGGGCGCCGGCCGAGGTGCCCCGCCGATGGTTCAGTCCTGTTCCCACTCCGGGGCGTGCTCCCCGGGCCGTCCGGCCACCAGGATCAGCGAAAGCGGCTGACCGGTGTCCGGATGCACCGGGACGCGAAACTCCACCAGGTCCAGTCCGGAGCGGCCGATGGCGGCTACCCATGAGCCGAGCGTCCGGAAGAACCAGGGCATGGGCTCGGCGAACGGGACGCCGAAGTCTTCAAACGTTTCCGTACACCACCCGTCCTCGTACGGGGTGTCGGCGTACGCCGTCCAGGGGTGCGCGGTCTGGATCAGCAGCCGCCCCCCCGGAGCGAGTGTGCCCGCGAGGGTGCGGAGCAGCGGCTCCAGCTCCGGGCCGAGCAGCGAAAAGTTGCACACCACCGCGTCCCAGGGCCCCTGGATCGTCGCGGGGTCGCGCATCATCTCCTCGTAGCCGAGCGTCAGAAAGCGTCCTTCTCCCCTGTCCCGGGCCTGCCGGATCAGCGGCTCGCTTCCGTCGGTCCCCAGCACGTCCCATCCGCGGGCCGAGAGCACGCGCGCCAGCCACCCTTCGCCGCACCCCACGTCCAGCGCCCGGCCGGGGGGATGCGCGGTGACGGCGTCCACGATCGCGTCTTCCGTCCCCGCCCGGCGGCTGGGGATGTACCCTTTGCGGACGGCTTCGGTCCAGGCATCCGCGTTCGCATCCCAGCTGCGACGCATACGGACTTCAGGATCTTCGCCGCCGGTCATACCGGGAGTGGCTTCCATTTGATGTTGCACCCCAGGCTCGGCTTCTGCTCGCCGGGCACGGGCTTCCCCTCCAGCGTCGCATCCAGCGCCGCGCGGAGATCCCGCCCGGTCACCGGGATCCTGTTGCCGGGCCGGGAGTCGTCGAGCTGCCCGCGGTAGGCAAGTCGGAGATCGGCGTAGAACAGGAAGAAGTCCGGGGTGCACGCCGCCCGGTACGCCCGCGCCACCTCCTGCGACTCGTCGTACAGGTAGGGGAAGTCGTAGCGCGCCTCCTCGCGCTCGCGGCGCATCGCCTCCGGGCCGTCCTGCGGGTACGCTTCGGCGTCGTTGGAGGAGATCGCCACGATCGCGACCCCGCGCGGGGCGTAGTCGCGCCCGAGCGCGGCGAGCTCGTCGCGAACGTGCTGGACGAAGGGGCAGTGATTGCAGATGAACATTACCAGCAGCGCGGGGGCGCCGCGGGCGTCTTCTAGCGACACCGTCCCACCCTCCGTGTCGGGGAGGCGGAAGGGCGGCGCCGGGGTGCCGAGCGGGATCATGGTAGACGGGGTCCGGGCCATCAGGCGGCGACCTCCACGTACTCCGCCACCGCGCTGGGACGGGGGATTGGTTCGCCGTCCTCGCGAAGGCTTTCCAGATGGAATTCGAGCGCCTCCCGGATGTTCCGTTCCACCTGTGGGCGGGTCTCGCCAGTCGCGATGCAGCCGAGGACGTCGGGAGAGTAGGCCGAGAAGCCGGTGCTCGTTTGCTCAATGACGATCAGGTACCTCATGCTCGCACCCCCGCCTGTCTGAAGATGTTGTGGAGTGTCCCGGTTGCCAGCTCGTCTCCCGGCCTTCCAGGCACCGTCACGGTTCCGCGCTTCGTCGGGTGTTTGTACTGGTGGTGACTCCCTTTGGTTCGGACATGCAACCAACCGTCCTGCTCCAGCAGGTGGACCAGATCCCGGACCTTCACTCCGTCTCAGCCCGCTCCGCCGCGCTGCCCTGCTTCAGGTACACCGTCTTCGCGTTCACGAACTCGCGGATCCCCATCGCCCCGAGCTCGCGTCCGTACCCGGACTGCTTGATGCCGCCGAAGGGGAGGCGCGGGTCGGAGGCGACCATCGCGTTGACAAAGGTCATCCCCGCCTCCAGCTCGTTCACGAAGCGCTCCCGCTCGGCCGCGTCGCGGGTCCACGCGCTGGAGCCGAGCCCGAAGGGGGAGTCGTTCGCGAGGCGGATGGCGGCGTCCAGAGAGTCCACCCGGAAGACGAGTGCCACGGGGCCGAACACCTCCTCGCGGTACGCGGGGGCGGCCTCCGGGATGTCCGCCAGCACGGTGGGCGGGTAGAACCACCCCCTCCCCTTCGGGATCTCGCCGCCACACAGCAGCCGCGCCCCGGCCTCCACGCTGCGCCGCACCTGCTCGTGTACCTCGTCGCGGATGGCGGGGGTGGCGAGCGGACCCACGTCGGTGCCGGGGTCCAGGGGATCGCCCACTCGCAGCGCCCGCATCGCCTCCACGAAGCCGCGCTCCCAGCGCTCCGCCACCTCCGCGTGGACGATGAAGCGCTTGGCGGCGATGAACGACTGCCCGTTGTTGATCGTGCGCGCCTGAACCGCGGTGTGCACGGCCTCGTCGAGCTCCGCGCTGGGCATCACGATGAACGGATCGCTCCCGCCCAGCTCCAGCACCGTCTTCTTGATCTGCTTTCCCGCCCGCCCCGCGACGCTGCTCCCCGCGGGGGTGCTCCCGGTGAGCGTTGCGGCAGCCACCCGGGGATCGTCCAGGATTTCGGCCACCCGCCCGGAGCCGATCAGCAGCGTCTGGAACACCCCTTCCGCGAATCCCGCGCGCCGGAACAGCTCCTCCAGCGCCAGCGCGCACCCGGGGACGTTGGAGGCGTGCTTGAGCAGCCCGACGTTGCCGGCCATCAGCGCGGGGGCGGCGAAGCGGACGGCCTGCCAGAAGGGGAAGTTCCACGGCATCACCGCGAGCACCGGGCCGAGCGGGAGGTAGCGGACGTAGGAGCGGTCCGCGTCCGTCTCGACCGTCTCGTCGGCGAGCATCGCCTCCGCGTGCTCGGCGTAGAAGCGGCACGCCCGGGCGCACTTCTCCGCCTCGGCGACCGCGGAGCGCAGCGTCTTCCCCATCTCCCGCGTCATCAGCCGGCCGAACTCACCGGCCTCCGCCTCCAGGATCTCCGCCGCCCGCGACATCCAGCGGGCGCGCTGGGCGAAGGAGGTGCGGCGGTGCTCGCGGAAGGCATCGGCGGCGCGCTGCAGCCGCGTCTCCAGCTCGGCGTCGCCGAGCGGCTCCCAGCGCTGGTGCTCCTCGCCCGTGGCGGGGTTGACGGAGGCGATGGGCATGACTGACTG
>JALZKG010000324.1 GCA_030859365.1 Gemmatimonadota bacterium | reverse complement strand
CTCTGGAGCTGCTCACCGACGAGCGGGGCGTGTCCCGAACGATCCAGGGGCCCGAGATCTCCAGTCCCGGACTGGTACTGACCGGCTACACCGATCGCTTTCCCAAGGACCGGATGCAGGTCCTGGGGGAGACCGAGATATCCTTCCTTCACTCGCTCGACCCGGACCGCCGCCGGGCCGCGCTGGAGGTCTTTTTTTCGCTCCCCTTCCCCGTCGTGTTCATCACCAAGTCGCAGGAGGCGCCGTCGCCGCTGCTGGAGATCGCGGCCGCGCGGGGGACTCCGGTGATCCAGACGGGGCTGAAAACGTCCGAGTTCTACAGCGGCATCAAGGCCTTTCTGGAGGAGCGTTTCGCCCCGACCACCACCATGCACGGGTGCCTCGCAGACGTGTACGGCGTCGGTCTTCTTTTTGTCGGCCGGAGCGCCATCGGCAAGAGCGAGACGGTGCTGGACCTGGTGGAGCGCGGACACCGGATGGTAGCCGACGACCTGGTCCTGATCTCGCGCCGGGGGCAGGAGGTGCTGATCGGACGGGGCCACGAGCTCCAGCAGCACCACATGGAGATCCGCGGGATCGGAATCATCGACATCCGCGCGCTGTTCGGAATCCGCGCGATTCGCCAGCAGAAGCGGCTGGAGGTGGTCGTGCAGCTGGAGGTGTGGGACGAGAACGCCCACTACGACCGGACGGGGCTCGACGGCCAGACGATGGAGATCCTCGATGTCGCCCTCCCGAAGGTGCGGATCCCCCTGGTGCCCGGGAAGAACATCACTGTGATCTGCGAAGTCGTGGCGATGAACCACCTGATGCGTTACGCAGGGATCGACTCGGCCGCGCTCTTCGACCACCGCCTTCGCGAGCGGCTGCGCGGCACACAGGAATACCTGGAAGAAGATTATGAGTGACCCGGTGCGCGGGCTCGTTCTGGCACATGCGTCGTTGGCGCAGGCGATGATCTCCGCCGCGCGGCGGATCTCCGGCGCCGACGAGGAGGCGCTCGCGGCGCTCACCAACGAGGGGTGCGGCCCCGACAGCCTGCTCGCGAACGTGCGCGCCGCGCTCGGCGACGCGCCGGCGATCGTCTTCACCGACCTCGGGAGCGGAAGCTGCGCCTTCGCGGCCCGCCGCGTCCTGCTCGACCGGCCGCAGACCGGACTCGTGTGCGGAGTCAACCTGCCGATCCTTCTTGACTTCGTCTTTCACCGCGACCTTCCCCTGCAGGCGCTCGTCGACCGCCTGGTGGAAAAGGGGCGCCAGGGCGTCAGCGGTGCGTGCGCTCCCACGGAGGCCGATGCCGATCGTACTGCTGCGCGTTGACGAGCGCCTGATCCATGGGCAGGTGGTGGTCGGGTGGGGAACTCCGCTCCACCCCGATCGCATCGTGGTGGTAGACGACGACATCGCCGGAAGCGGGTGGGAGCAGGACCTCTATCGTCTGGGGGTGACGCCGGAACTGGAGGCGGTCTTCCTCAGCGTTGCCGACGCGGCAAAGTCCATCGAGTCATGGCGGCGGGAGCGTCGCCGGTCCATCGTTCTGCTCCGCGACATCGCGACGCTGCTTCGCCTCGCACCCTCGCTCCGGCCGGCGGACGGGGAGATCAACCTGGGCGGCGTCCACTTCGAGGAAGGGAGGACCGAGGCGCTCCCGTACCTGTACCTGAGCCCCGACGAGCGGGCTGCTCTGCGGCGGCTCCGCGAGATGGGGCTTGAGGCAACCGCCCGTGATCTGCCCGCATCGAGGCGGGTTCCGCTGGACGAGCTGCTGGGGCGGAGCTAGAGCCCCCATGGAGCCCTACGGCTGGGTCGCGCTGCTCGGCGGAGTGCTCGCCCTCGACGGCACCTCGGCGGGGCAGCTGATGCTGTCCCGGCCCCTGGTAGCCGCCACCCTCGCGGGGTGGGTGTGTGGCTCGCCCGCTGCCGGCGCGATGCTCGGTCTGATCCTGGAGGCTCTGCACCTGCACGTTCTGCCCGTCGGCGCGGCTCGCACCCCGGAGTCCGCCCCCGCAGCGGTGGCCGCCGGCGCGGTCTACGCGTCGGCCCCCGCTTCGCACCCGGTGCTGCTGTCGGCGGTTCTGTTCGCGCTCGCGTGGGAGTGGGTGGGCGGCGAATCGGTGCACCGCCTGCGGCAGATCAACGCGCGCATGGGGGTGCTCCGGAACGACGAGCGGGATGCGGTCCGGGGAACCCTCTGGCACCACCTGCTCCCGCTCGCTCTGGACCTGCTGCGCGGGGTGCTGGTCACCGGTTTCGGCCTCTGGCTCCTGACGGAAGTGGTGCCTCCGCTCCCCATCTTCGGGGAAGAGACGCGCGTCCCGCTGCTCGTCGCGGCCGTGCTCGCTGCGTGCTTTGCGGGCACGGTGCCGGCCTTCGGACGGAGCCGCTGGCGCTGGGTGGTCGCCGGGGGGGTGCTGGGTGGCCTGGTCCTCTTCCTGAGGTGAGCGTGTTTTCCCCCGCGCTGCGGCGCAGACTGGTATTGAGAAGCCTGCTCGTACAGGCTTCGTGGAACTACCGGACGCTGATCGGCACGGGTTTCGCGTTTCTGCTGCTGCCGGCACTGCGTCGGCTGAATGCGGGGGACCCCGAAGCCCTGCAGGGGGCTCTGCACCGGCACGCGCGGCTCTTCAACAGCCATCCGTACCTGGTACCCCTGGCCGCGGGTGCGGTGCTCCGCATGGAGGCGGAGGGTGCTTCGGAGCAGAGCATCGACCGCTTCAAGGCCGCGCTTCGAGGCTCGCTCGGCTCGCTGGGAGATCGACTTTTCTGGACTGGCGCGAGGCCCGCGGCCGCGCTCCTCGGGGTCGCCCTGCTCCTGCTCGGCCTTCCCTGGTGGGTTGCCGTCGCTGCCTTTCTCATCCCCTACAACGCACTCCACCTGTGGATCCGCGTGTGGGGGTTGAACACGGGACTTCGAGAGGGCGCGGGGATCGCCGCAGCGCTTCGGGCCTCCCCTCTGCAGCAGCTCGCCTCCCGCACCGCGAATTCCGGCGCCCTGCTTGCCGGGTTCTGCACGGTGCTTGCGGCGGGCTCCGGGGCCGCCGAGCGCTTCGCTGCGCCGACGCTCGCGGGGGCCATCGTCGCCGGTCTCTTTCTGGGGGGCAGGGTGCGACCGCTCTCCGCCCTGGTTCTTTTCCTGGGATGGCTCCACACGGTGGGGCTCCTGTTTCTCTCCTGATCGGACCCGCGATGCAGCACCAGACACAGGTCACCGTCGTCAACAAGTTTGGGCTTCACGCCCGGCCTGCGGCCGAGTTCGTCAAGCTGGCGAACCGTTACGAGGCCTCGGTATGGGTATGCAAGGAGGGGCTGGAGGTCAGCGGCAAGAGCATCATGGGAGTGATGATGCTCGCCGCCGAGTGCGGCTCGACTCTGGAGATCCGCGCGGAGGGCGACGACGCCGCGGCGGCGGTGGAGGCGCTCCATGGGTTGGTCGCCGCGCGCTTCGGAGAGGACTAGCCCCGTGACGAGGATCCGCGACGGGATCCCCGCCTCGCCGGGCATCGTGATCGCTCCCGCCCGGGTACTGCGCTGGGAGGTGCCGCGCGTGCCGCATGGCGGAGTGATCCCCCTCCAGCAGGTCGAAGCGGAGGTCGCCGCCTTTCGCGAAGCGTGTGGCTGGGCGAAGGGACGGATCCGTGAGGTGCAGCGGCGCACCGAGGCGCAGCTGGGACGGGTGGAGGCGCAGATCTTCGAGCCGCAGATCCTCATGCTCGAAGACGCGGACCTGGTCGAGGGGACCATCCACTACATCCGCGAAAACCACCTCACGGCCGCCCGCGCCTTCGAGTGGCGGGTTCTGGAGTGGGAGTCGCAGTGGTCGCACACCTCCCACCCCATGGTGCTGGACAAGTTGAACGACCTCGCGGACGTTCAGGCCTGGGTGCTCCGCCGTCTGCTCGCCCTCCCGGATCCGGAGATCACCCTGCGAGGGAGCGCGGAGCAGGTGATCCTGGTGGCTCGTGAGATTACCCCTAGCATCGCGGTGCAGCTCGACCTCAATCAGGTGGTCGGGATCGCGACGGACTCGGGGACGCGAACGTCGCACAGCGCGATCCTGACCCGGTCGATGGACCTTCCGTCGGTCGTGAGTCTCGGCGACCTATCGGAGCACGTCCGTTCCGGCGACGAGCTGATCCTCGACGGGAGAACCGGGCGGGTGATCGTCGCCCCCACGGAGGAGGAAAAGCGCGCGTACCGGGAGAGGGACTTTCGCATCCGCGAGTGGGAGCAGGAACTCCTGTTGCTCGCACACCTGGATGCGACGACGCGCGACGGAGTGCGGGTCCAGCTCCGCGCGAACATCGATCTGCCCGGCGAGGCCGAGAACGCCCGGGCGCACGGGGCGGAAGGCGTAGGGCTCTTCCGAACCGAGTTTCTCGTCGTCGGCCGCAGCGTAGCGCCCGGCGAGGACGAGCAGTTCCAGGCATACCGTGCCGTGGCGGAGGCGTTCCGGGGAGCCCCGGTGGTCATCCGCACCTACGATCTCGGCGGGGACAAGTTCCCCGCCTTCCTGCACATGGCTCCGGAGGAGAACCCCTTTCTGGGGTGGCGCGCCATCCGCGTCTGCCTGGACGAGCCCCGCCTCTTCCGCGGCCAGCTCCGCGCCCTGCTCCGGGCCGCGGCGTTCGGGGACGTGCGGATCATGATCCCGCTCGTCAACGACGTAGCGGAGATCACCGCGACCCGCGCGCTGCTGCGCGGCTGCGCGGACGATCTGAGGGCCGAGGGGCACGAGATCGGCCCCGAGCCGCAGCTCGGGGCAATGATCGAAACCCCAGCCGCGGCGGTCTCGGCCGCGGCACTGGCTCCGCACGTCGACTTCTTCTCCATCGGGACCAACGACCTGGTGCAGTACACTCTCGCGGTGGACCGGGGAAACTCCCGCCTCGCCCGCCTCTACAACCCTTTCCACCCCGCGGTGGTGCGACTGCTGGAGTGCACGGTCCGGGCCGCGCGCGAGGCGCAGATCGAGGTGGCGGTTTGCGGCGAGTTGGCCGGAAACCCGCTCGGCGCCTTCATGCTGGTGGGGATGGGGGTCGACTCGCTCAGCGTGGGGCCCGCCGCGCTCGCGGAGATCAAGAAGGTCATACGTTCCATCACGCGGTCGGACGGAGAGCGCGCCGTGGCGGAAGCACTCCGGGCGACCACGCCCGACGAGGTGGTGAGCACGCTCACCGCCCATCTCCCGCAAAGCGTCGATCTGTCGCTGTTCGGCGGTGTTTGGAGCTTGCCGGAGCCCTCGTAGCGGGGTATGTTTGGTCGGCTCGTTCGCCTGATACCAGCCCCTTTTCGCAACCCACGGAGCGTGCGTGTCTCGTCGTCATCTGTTCACATCCGAGTCCGTCACCGAAGGTCATCCCGACAAGATCGCCGACCAGATCTCAGACGCGGTTCTGGACGCGATCCTCGAAAAAGATCCGGGAGGGCGCGTCGCGTGTGAAACGCTGGTCACGACCGGGCTGGCGGTGATCGCGGGTGAAATCACCACCGATACCTACGTCGACCTTCCGGCGATCGTCCGCGGCACCCTGAAGTCGATCGGCTACACCGACTCCGCCTACGGCATCGACGGTGACACCTGCGCGGTGATGACCACCATCGACCAGCAGTCGCCTGACATCGCCCAGGGGGTGGACACGGGCGGGGCCGGGGACCAGGGGATGATGTTCGGGTACGCGACGGACGAGAACGACGCGCTGATGCCCACCCCGATCCTGCTCGCCCACCGTCTGACGCAGCGCCTCGCCGAGGTGCGCAAGAATGGCAAGCTGGGGTGGCTCCGGCCGGATGGCAAATCCCAGGTGACCGTCCGCTACGAGGACGACCGTCCGGTCCAGGTCGAAACCGTGGTGGTAAGCACACAGCACTCCCCCGACGTCGCCGCGGAGCAGATCCGGCGTGAGGTCATCGAACACGTCATCGTTCCCGAGATGCCCGAGGGGCTCTTCGACCCGGAGAGCTGCACCTTCCACATCAATCCGACCGGACGTTTCGTGATCGGCGGGCCGCACGGGGACGCGGGGTTGACCGGCCGCAAGATCATCGTCGACACCTACGGCGGGATGGGGCGACACGGCGGCGGGGCGTTCAGCGGCAAGGACGCCACCAAGGTGGACCGCTCCGCCGCGTACGGCGCCCGGTGGGCGGCGAAGAACATCGTGGCGGCAGGACTGGCGCGCCGATGCGAGATCCAGCTCGCCTACGCGATCGGCGTGGCGGAGCCGGTATCGGTGCGCGTCGACACCTTTGGAACGGGCGAGGTGGACGACGAGCGGATCGCGCGCGCCCTGCGGGAGGTGTTCGACTTCCGCCCCGGCAGCATCATCGAGGAGCTCGCCCTCCGCACCCCGATCTTCCGGCCCACGGCGGCGTACGGCCACTTCGGCCGCCCGACGGAGAGCCGCCGCGTCAACGGCATGACCGTGAAGCTCTTCCCCTGGGAGAGCACGGAGCGCGCCGCCGATCTGCGCGCCGCGGCCGGCGGCTGAACCGTTCCGCAGCGATCTGCGATGATCCAGCTTCGTGTGGCGAGCCTCGGCGTGGACCCGTCGTCCCAGTCTCCGGTCGTGATCCTCCAGGAGAGCGACGGCACCCG
>JALZKG010000311.1 GCA_030859365.1 Gemmatimonadota bacterium | reverse complement strand
GGGGTGCGCACCCCCTTCGCCGAGCCGACGGCGCGGCGGGTGGTGCAGGCGGTGCGCGCGGGCTCCGGGGAAGAGCCGGTGCTGATGCCGATCCTGGGCGGGAGCATCCCCGCGGCCTGGTTTCCGGAGGTGCTCGGCACCCCGGTGATCCTGCTCCCGACGGTGAACCCGGACAACAACCAGCACGCCGAAAACGAGAACCTGCGGCTCGGCAACCTGTGGCGGGGGATCCGGGTGTTCGCGGCGGTGATGACCCTGCGTCCCTGACCCCCGCCGCTTGACACCCGCCCCGAACCCCTTTACCATCCCTCCCATGACGCTGCCCCAGAGCTCCTACGCCGCCATGTATTATTACGCGCCCCGACCCACGGGCCGCGTTCGGAGGCGTATGCGCGTGTAGCGCACCCACTCTCTGGCGACGCAGGCGGCCCGTGATTGTCACGGGCCGCTTTTTTTGTACCCGTACCCCGAGGAGAAGCCATGCTGGACACCGTCGCAGCACCCGAAACCGCCGTCGACCCCTCCATCTTCGTCCAGCAGGAGTGGGCGGCGTACACCCCGGAGAACCATGCGGTGTGGGGCATCCTGTACGAGAAGCGGATGCGGGAGCTGCGGAGCACCGGCAGCCGCGTCTTCCTGCAGGGAGCGGAAGCCATCGGCCTCCGCCCGGACCGGGTGCCCGACCTCGCCGAGACCAACGCCCGGCTGGAGCCGCGCACCGGGTGGAACGCCGTGCCGGTCAACGGCTTCATCCCCGCGCACCAGTTCTTTGTGCTGCTGTCGCAGCGGCGGTTCCCCACCACCATCATCGTCCGTCCCCGGACGCAGATCGACTACCTTCCCGAGCCCGACATCTTCCACGACGTCTTCGGGCACGTCCCGCTCCACGCCGATCCGATGTTCGCCGACTTTCTGCAGCGCTTCGGCGCCGTGGCCGCGCGGGCGCGCACCGAGGAGGAGACGGAGCAGATGGCCCGCCTCTTCTGGTTCACCGTGGAGTTCGGATTGACGCGCGACGAGGGGGAGGTCAAGGTGTACGGGAGCGGACTGATCTCCTCCGCCGGCGACGCCGCCAACGCGCTGGGGCCGAATTGCCTCCGGCGGCCGTTCTCTCTGGATGCGGTGATCGCCCAGCCCTTCGAGATCGACCGCTTCCAGGACGTGCTCTTCGTGGTGGACACGTTCGACCAGCTCTTCGAAGCGGTGGACGAGGCGGGACGGAGGATGCAGTCATGATCATCGTAACACGGCCGGGGATCACCGCCGCCGAGCTGGACGGAATCCGCGAGCGGGTGGAGACGCTGGGGCTCCGCACTCATGTGTCCCGCGGGGAGCAACGGACCATCGTCGGCTGCATCGGCGACGAGGCGCTGCTCCTGGAGGCTTCCCTGCTCAGCCTCCCCGGGGTGGAGTCGGTCACCCCCATCCTGAAGCCGTACAAGCTGGCGTCCCGCGATTTCGTCGCGGACCGGAGCGTCATCACGCTCGGGGACGCACCCGGGAGCAGCATCGGCGGCCGAGAGCTGGCGATCATCGCCGGCCCCTGCTCGGTGGAGGGACGCGAGATGCTCCACGAGACCGCGCGGGCGGTGCGCTCCGCGGGCGCGGGGCTGCTGCGCGGCGGCGCGTTCAAGCCCCGCACCTCGCCGTACGCCTTCCAGGGAATGGGCGAGGCGGCGCTCCGGCTGCTCGCCGAGGTGCGGGCCGAGACCGGCCTCCCCGTGGTCACCGAGGTGATGGACACCCGACAGGTGGAGCAGGTGGCCGAGTACGCGGACGTGCTGCAGATCGGCGCCCGCAACATGCAGAACTTCGCGCTCCTTTCGGAGGTGGGACGGGTGCAGCGGCCGGTGCTGCTGAAGCGGGGGCTGTCCGCGACGCTGCGGGAGCTGTTGATGGCCGCGGAGTACGTGATGGCGCAGGGAAACCGCGACGTGATCCTGTGCGAGCGGGGGATCCGCACCTTTGAAACGGCGACCCGCAACACCTTCGACGCGGCCGCCATCCCGGTGCTCAAGGCGGAAACGCACCTGCCGGTGATGGTCGATCCGAGCCACGCGGGGGGGCGCGCCGACCTGGTGGCCCCGCTCGCGTTCGCCGCCATCGCGGCCGGGGCGGACGGTCTGATCGTCGAGGTGCACCCCTGCCCCGAGCAGGCGCTGTCCGACGGCGACCAGTCGCTTTCCCTCCCGGCCTTCGCGGATCTGATGCGCCGACTGCGCCCCTTCGCCGAAGCGGCCGGGCGCTCGCTCGTGGAGCCGGGGGCCGGCCCGGCGCGGGAGGC
>JALZKG010000304.1 GCA_030859365.1 Gemmatimonadota bacterium | reverse complement strand
GTCGGCGACCGTGGCGTCGCTGTCGAAGGGGAGGATGCCGCGCGGCGTCACCCGCAGCGTGTATCCCTTCGCCCCCAGCAGCTCGCCGAACGACCCCGACAGTCCGGAGGCGAGCAGCGTCATGTCCAGCAGCAGCGCTGCGGAGATAGCGATCCCCACCAGCGCGAGCGCGGTTCGGCTCCTCCGTCGCACCAGCGACAGCAGCGACGCGCGGACGATCACCGCTCCCCCAGCCGCTGCGGCGCCACGCCGACCACCCGCCACGCGGCGAGCGCCCCCGCCACCACTCCGAGCGCGAGCCCCAGCAGCGCCGCGAGCATGACGATGCGGGGGGTGACCAGCGCGAAGCGGAGCGTGGTATCGTAGACCCCCGAGTAGTAGCGGTTCACCAGCGCCGAGATCGCGACGCCGAGCAGCGCCCCCAGCGCGCTCCCCAGCGTGGCGATCCCGATGGCCTCCAGCACGATGGCGCGGAACACGGTGCCGCGCCCGACGCCGATCAGCCGCAGCACCCCCATGTCGCGGCGGCGCTCGTCCACCCGGATGATCATCACGCAGAGCAGAAAGATCGCGCTAGCCCCGATGGTGACGATCCCGATGGCCTGGTGGAACCGAGACACCACCCGGAAGGTGGCGGAGGTCTGCTCCGCCAGCGCCTCGCTGCCGAACGCCTGCCCGGAGGCCACGATGCCGTTGATCCAGCGCGCCGCGGAGTCCGCCGGCGCGCCGGGTTCCAGCACCACCGCGAAGCGGTCCACCCGGTCCGCTTCGGGGAGCATCGCCAGCAGATCCGGCAGGTGAAAGCGCACCTCGTATTCGTTGCGGGCGATCCGGCTGGGGTCCGCCGCGCGCTCGAAGACGCCGGCCACCACGAAGGAGAGCGCCGCGGCGGCGCCGCCGACGGTGTTCACCCGCACCGTGTCGCCCGTGGACAGCGACGCGGCCTCGGCCAGCCGCCGGTCGATCAGGACCTCCGGGAGGGGAGTGGCAGCCAGCGCGGCGGCGAGGGCGAGGGTGATCATCCTTTGTCCAAGCTCATGCCGCCCAAGCTACCGGATTGCACCCGCCTCGGAAAGTTGCTTGACAGGGGAGGAGCCGAGAGGTACGTTGGCCGCAGGTTGAGAACGGTTCTCAACATCAGTGTACTCACCTCGGCTCCCGGCTACCGGATCGATGCGGCGAATCACGCGGTTCCTCGGCTCCCTCCCCCTGCTTTTCCTTCTTCATTCGAGCGTCCTCGGCGCCCAGAGCACGGAGCTGCGCGGCGCGGTCCGTCACGGCCACGACGGGGCTCCCCTGTCAGGGACCCAGATCCGGGTGCTGGAGACCGGGCGCCGTGCGACAACCGATGCCCGCGGACGGTTTCGGATCGAGGTGTCGCTCCCCGGTGACTACGTGGTGGAGGCGTCCAGGCTCGGCTTCGCGACCCTGCGCCGCCCGGTGACGCTGCTGGCCGGCGCCACCACGGACGTGGACTTCACGCTGGACCCGGAGGCCATCACGATTCCCGCGATCCAGGTGATCGGCTCGCAGACGGCGAACCTGGATCGGATCCCCGGTTCCGCGGAGGTGATCACGCGCGAGGAGCTGGTGCGCAGCGTCCCCCTCTCCGGCAACGAGGTGCTGAAGCGGGTCCCGGGCGTACACGTACAGGAGGAAGAGGGCGTCGGGCTGCGGGCCAACATCGGCATTCGCGGGCTGGATCCGGATCGCTCCCGCACCGTTCTGATGCTGGAGGACGGGGTGCCGGTGGCGCTCAACCCCTATGGCGAGCCTGATATGTACTACACGCCTCCCATAGACCGCATGGAGCGGGTCGAGATCATCAAGGGGAGCGGCTCCATCCTGTTCGGGCCGCAGACCATCGGCGGGGTGATCAACTACGTCACCGCCAACCCGCCCGCCACGCCGCGGGGAACGGTGGACGCTCAGCGCGGTGCCGGCGGCTACCTCCGCGCGCTCGGCACCTACGGGGGAACGTGGGGAAACGTCGGTGCCACCGCGGGGCTGCTCCACAAGCGCGCCGACGACCTGCGCGGCCTCTTCTTCCACGTCACCGACCTGACGGGGAAGGTGGGCTTCGGGATGGGGGACCATTCGCGGTTGGGGGTCAAGCTGAGTCTGTACGACGAGGAATCCAACTCCACCTACGTGGGGCTCACCGAGGCCATGTTCCTCGCCAACCCCAACCGGCACCCGGCACCCGACGACCGGCTCCGCATGCGCCGCTACGCCGCCTCGGCCACGCACGACCTGCTGCTCGGCGCGGGCGCGGCGCTTCGTACGACCGCGTACGGCTACACCACCACCCGCGACTGGCAGCGGCAGGACTTCGGGTACTCGCCCGACGGAACCCAGCACGTCTTCCGCCCCAGCACCGGTAATCGCAACCGGAGCTTCGAGGTGCTGGGCATCGAGCCACGCCTGCAGATGAGCCACGGATGGTTCGGCGTGCCAAGCGAGATGGACGCCGGGCTTCGTGCTCACCACGAGCGGGCGCTGGACGCCCACATCAACGGGACCACGGCGACCGCGCAGACCGGCGATCTGCGCGACTACGAGATCCGCACCGGCAACGCCCTGGCCGCGTTCTTTCAGAACCGCATCTTCCTGGGGGATCGGGTGCAGGTGATCCCCGGGATGCGGGTGGAGCGGTTCTCCTACGATCGCAACATCCTCCGCACCCGGGTGCGCCGCGAGAATCCGGTGACCGGCGCCACCACCCGCCTCCCCGAGGACGTGGACATCCGCTCGAGTGACGACCTGTTCGAGGTGATTCCCGGCATCGGCGCCACCTGGAACCCTTCGGAGCGGGTGACGCTCTTCGCCGGTGCACACCGTGGCTTCGCCCCGCCCCGCGTCAAGGACGCGCTGATCTACGATGATCAAATGCTCGCGCCCGGGCAGGCGGTGGGCGATCCGGTGTCGCTGCAGCTGGACGCGGAGCGGAGCTGGAACCTGGAGATCGGCACGCGCGCCCGGCCGTTCCCCGCCGTATGGGCGGAGGTGACCGGCTTCCTGCTCGACTTTTCCAACCAGATCATCCCCCCCTCGCTTTCCTCCGGCTCGGTGGCGCAGGCCCAGCTCGCCAACCAGGGGGAAACGCGCCACCTGGGGGTGGAGGGCGCGCTGGGGGTGGATGTCGGGGAAGCGATGGCATGGCCGTTCGGGCTCACCGCCCAGGTCAAGCACACCTACGTACAGGCGGAGTTCTCCACGGACCGCTTCATCCGCAACGCGGCGGGTGACACCGTCAACGTGCGCGGCAACCGGCTCCCCTATGCGCCGGAGCACCTGCTGGTGCTTTTGTTCGGGCTGGACCATCCCTCGGGGCTCAACCTCCAGCTGGACGGCACCCGCGTGGCTTCGCAGTTCGCCGACAACTTCGAGACGGTTCAGCCGCTCGCCAACGGCCGCAACGGACTGATCCCGGCGTACTCGGTGTGGAACGTGGCCGCGTCGTACGCCATTCCGCGCTGGGGGGTGACCGCCTTCGGCACGGTCAAGAACCTGTTCGACGAAACGTACATCGCCTCGCGCCGCCCGCAGGGGATCAAGCCGGGGCTGCCGCGCCTGCTGAACGTGGGGGTGCGGGTAGGGATCTGAGCCGCCCGCGCCGACGGCTCAGCCTCCGACGCGCGCCCGGATCTCGCTGGCGAGGCGCTCCTCCAGCACCCCGGTGCTGGAGCACGCCACCGCGGAGGTGCTGGTCCCTTCGGTACTGGTGCCGGTGGCCTGCACCGTGGTGCGCGCCTCGGAGCGGCCCGAAGGAAGCGGCTGCAGCTGCGTCACCACGGCCATCTGGATACGGTAGGTGTTCGCGGCCGGCGCTCCGCCCACGG
>JALZKG010000344.1 GCA_030859365.1 Gemmatimonadota bacterium | reverse complement strand
CCCGCTGGATCGTGCGCTCGTCGTCCTGGTCGTCGATGACCAGAATCGTGCGGGGGGCGGGTTGCATCATACGGCGGCCAATGCGCTTCGCCGCTAGTCGTCGTCGTCTTCGAGCGGCTCGAAGCCGCTGGATTCCTCGGCGATCAGGTCCATCACCCGCGAGCCCCAGGCACCCTCCAGCAGCCGCCGGACCCGGGGAAAGCGATCGACGATCTCGGCCATCTCGGGAGTGACGAACAGCTCGGTCACGTCCTGCCGATCGAAGTCCTCGCCCTCGTCTTCCAGAAAGGCCTTCAGCTCCTCGACCAGATCCTGGAGATCGCTGATCAACTCGTTGGGAAAGTGACCCTCGTCCAGCGCGACGGCCGATTCGGTCCACTCGTGGACCTGCGCGGCGAGTGCGTCGAAGCGTTCTTCGGCCTGTGAACTCCTTGTCACCGTGGTTCTCCTTGGGGCGGGGTGGATGGCGGCTCTGCGAGGGCGGAGAAGCGTACCGTGTCGCCCCGGCAAGATCAAGGCCCCGTGTGCATCCGAGCCCCGAACATTCCGCGGTGAGCCGCAGCGTGGGGGCTGTGGCGTCTCGCCGTGGCGGGCGGCGCACGTTAGCTTGGCGGCGGCAACCCGAACCCGCTTCGCGATGACCGCGTACCGCCCCGAAAACCCGCTGATCGTCCAGGGAGACCAGACGGTGCTGATGGAAGTCGACAGCCCCCGCTACCCGGACGCCCGGGACGCGCTGGCCGGCTTCGCCGAGCTGGTCAAGTCGCCCGAGCACGTCCACACCTACCGCATCACGCCGCTCTCCGTGTGGAACGCCTGCGCGGCGGGGATGAGCGCGGAGGCGATCGTCGCCGCGCTCGACGACTTCGCCAAGTACCCGGTGCCGGAGAACGTACGGGTCGGCGTCCGGGACCAGGCGGGCCGCTACGGACGCCTCCGTCTGCGGCGCGACGGGGAGGGGCTGGTGCTCGCCGCAGAGGACGAGCCGCTCGCCGAGCAGGTGGCCCGCAGCCGCCCCGTCGCCCCCCTGGTGGAGCGGATCTCGCCGCTGGAGTTCCGCGTCGATCCGGCGCAGCGCGGGCGCCTGAAGCAGGCTCTGGTCCGCATCGGCTTTCCGGCGGAAGATCTGGCGGGGTACACGCCGGGGGAGCCGCTCCCCCTGGAGCTGCTCCCCGTCACCCGCGGGGGAGAACGGTTCGGGCTCCGCCCCTACCAGGAGGAGGCGGTCCGCGCCTTTCACGCCGCCGGCTCGGAGCGCGGCGGCTCGGGGGTGCTGGTGCTCCCCTGCGGGGCGGGGAAGACGGTCGTGGGGATGGGGTGCATGGCGGAGGTGGCGGCCTCCACCCTGATCCTGACCACCAGCGTCACCGCCGTCCGGCAGTGGATCGCGGAGCTTCTGGACCGCACGACGCTGCACCCGGACCAGGTGGGGGAGTACAGCGGGGCAAGCAAGGAGGTGCGGCCGGTCACCGTCGCCACCTACCAGATCATGACCTACCGCGAGCGGGCGGACGGCCCCTTCGCGCACCTGGAGCTGTTCGACCGGCGCGACTGGGGGTTGATCGTCTACGACGAGGTGCACCTCCTTCCCGCGCCGGTCTTCCAGGTAACCGCGGGTTTGCAGGCACGACGGAGGGTGGGGCTCACCGCCACCCTGGTGCGGGAAGACGGGCGGGAAGACGACGTGTTCGCGCTGATCGGCCCGAAAAAGGCTGACGTCCCCTGGAAGGTTCTGGAGGGGGAGGGGTGGATCGCCGAGGCCGCGTGCACCGAGGTGCGCCTCCCCCTCCCCCCGGAGCTGCGCATGCCGTATGCGGTGGCCGAAGCGCGCGAGCGCTTCCGCATCGCCTCCGAGAATCCCGACAAGACGGCGCTGGTCCGGGCGCTGCTCGCCCGGCACCCCGGGGAGCCGGCGCTGGTGATCGGGCTGTACGTGCAGCAGCTTCGCGGCCTGGCCCGGGATCTCGGCGTCCCGGTGCTCACAGGGAGCACCGCGCAGCGGAAGCGGGACCAGCTCTTCGCCGACTTTCGCGAGGGGCGGATCCCGGTACTCGCTGTTTCCAAGGTGGCCAACTTCGCGGTGGACCTCCCCGACGCGGCGGTGGCGATCCAGGTGTCCGGTACCTTCGGCTCCCGGCAGGAGGAGGCGCAGCGGCTGGGTCGCGTCCTGCGCCCCAAGCCGGGCGCGAACCAGGCCCACTTCTACACCCTGGTGAGCCGCGACACCGTGGAGCAGGAGTTCGCTCTGAAGCGGCAGCTCTTTCTCTGCGAGCAGGGCTACGAGTACCACATCCTGGATGCCGAGGAGGTGCTGGACGCCGAGGAGGTGGCGGAATGAAGCTGTTCGACGTGGCCTGGACGGACGTTCTCGGAGTCCTGCCGCGGTGGGAAAGACTCCCGCGGGAGGTGCGCCTCCGCCTGCTGGAGCTGTTCCGGCCCTCCGGGACGGCCAGTCCGGACACCTTCGGCGCCCACCTGGCGGAGATCCGGGAGATGGGGGTGCTCGTCCCCGCCACGTCAAGCGGAAGCCGCCTGGGAGTCGCGGAAGAGTTCCGGCCGCTCTTTCGGGTGCTGCGCGCCGTGTACCGCCACCGGCTCTGGGACGACTCCGCCCCGCCCGCGCTGGTTCGTTACCTGGAAGAGCACTTCTCGGTCCAGGACCTTCAGGGGGTCCTCGACCGCACGGAATGGGGGTGGGGGTGGGGCAACCGCCAGGTGGTGGCGCAGCGCGTGACCGCCGAGGAGTGGGTGGAAGGCTTTCTGGACGAGGAGGCGGAGAAGTGGGAGCAAAAGCGCCTCCGGCCGGGCGACACCGCGCTCCTCGCCGGAGAGCGCGGCGCGGCGGCGCAGCGGCTGGTGCGCGAGATCCTCCGGCACCCGCAAGGGGTTCCACTCCGCGAGCTGCCGGAGCACTTTGTGGAGCTGGACCTCCCGCTGCTCGGCGCCGCGCTGCACGCGGCGCTGCACTATCTGCTGCTGTACGCGGGCACCGACGCGGCCGGAGAGGCGCGCGTCGGAGTGTGGCCG
>JALZKG010000258.1 GCA_030859365.1 Gemmatimonadota bacterium | reverse complement strand
GCGACGTGGAGTTGCGCCTCGAGCCGGGGGAGGCGGTGGCGCTGGTCGGCTCCAACGGGGCGGGGAAGTCGACGCTGCTCGGCTGCCTGATGGGAGACCGGCTCCCGGATCGAGGAGAGATCCGCGTGTGCGGGACCGATCCGTTCTTGGACCCGGCATGGTCGGCGCGGTGTATGGGCTCCGTCCCGGAGCAGCCCTTTCTGTACGGCGAGCTGTCCGTCGGCGAGACGCTGGAGTTTGTCGCGGAGGCACGGGCGCTTCCGCGGGAGGCCGCGGCTTCGGAGGGCACGCGCCTGCTGGAGCTGCTCGGGCTCGCCGGTGCGGAGTCGACCCTCTGCAGGGAGCTGTCGCAGGGGATGGGGCGCAAGGTCGCGATCATCGCCGCCCTGCTGCACGCCCCCCGTGTGATCCTGCTGGACGAGGCGCTGAACGGCCTGGATCTGCCCTCGGTCCAGCGCCTGACCGCCGAGCTGGAGCGCCGCCGCGGCGACGGCGCGAGTGTGCTTCTTTCCAGCCACGATCTGCCCTTCCTTGCCCGGTGGTGCGGGCGGGGGCTGTTTCTTCGGCCCGGCGGGGCATGGACGATGCTGGGCGGTGCCGGGTGGGACGGGTGGCGGCGGGCGCCGTCGCTCGACCCCATATGAAGTCCCCTCTTGAGATCGGACCTTCCATGCGAGCATATTCGATGAGCCGCACCCTGTCGTGCGCCGTGCTTCTTCTCGGCCTCGCCGGGTGCGGATCCTCCCTGTTCCAGCAGCCCGAGGTGTCGCTGCAGGGGGTTCAGATCGGCGGATTGGGGCTGCGCGGCGGGACGCTGCTGGTGAACGTGCAGGTGGTCAACCCGAACCGCTTCTCCCTCAGCGCGAGCGGCCTCCGCTACGATCTGGCGGTGGGTGACTCCCGCGAGCGGGGGGACACCGCCTGGCTCGACTTCGCCTCCGGCACGTATGATCGCGCCTTTTCCGTGGAAGGGCGCGATACCGCGACGGTGCAGATCCCGGTGGAGTTCACCTACGGCGGGCTCGGTGGCGCGACCTCCTCCATCCTTCGCTCCGGCACCTTCAACTACCGCGCTCGCGGAGAGGTGGACGTTTCCACCCCGCTCGGGCGCCGCGGGGTTCCCTTCAACAAGAAGGGGACGGTGACGCTGATGGGAACGCGATGAGCGGCGTCCGTTTCAGCCTGGATCCCTTTCGAAGCACACGGAGGCCGCCATCTCAGCCCGCGAACTGATCGAGCTGGAAGTCCCCCGGGAAAAGGCCATGCTCGTGGGCGCTCCCCACAAACGGATGCCGGAGGCCCTCGCCGACGAGCATCTGGAGGAGCTGGGGCGGCTGACCGACACCGCCGGAGCGGAGGTGGTGGGCTCTCTCCAGCAGCGGATGGAGTCTCCCAACCCGAAGTTTCTGATCGGGCAGGGCAAGGCCGAGGAGTTGAAGCGGGAGATCGAGGAGCACGGGGCGACGCTCGTCGTGTTCGACGAGGAGCTCAGTCCCGCCCAGGGGCGCAACCTGGAGGAGCTTCTCGGCACCCGGGTCATGGATCGCGCCGAGCTGATCCTGGACATCTTCGCCACCCGGGCGCGCACCGCCGAGGCGAAAACGCAGGTGGAGCTCGCGCAGCTCCAGTACATGCTTCCGCGGCTGACGCGGATGTGGGCCCACCTGAGCCGCGTCCGCGGCGGGGTGGGGATGCGCGGACCCGGTGAAACGCAGCTGGAAACGGACCGGCGGCTGGTGAGTCATCGGATCGCCCGGCTGCGTCGCGAACTGGAGCGCGTCACCCGGCAGCGGGCCACCCAGCGCAAGAGCCGCGAGGGAGCGCTCCGCGCGTCGCTCGTTGGCTACACCAACGCGGGCAAGTCGTCCGTGCTGCGCGCGCTCTCCGGGAGCGACGTCTTCGTGGAGGACCGCCTCTTCGCGACGCTGGACCCGACCACCCGCTCCGTGGAGGTGGGGGAGGGGGCGGAGGCGCTGGTCACCGACACCGTGGGTTTCATCCGCAAGTTGCCCCACCACCTGGTCGCGTCGTTTCGCGCCACGCTGGAGGAAGCGGCCGAGTCGGAGGTGCTGCTGCACGTGATCGATGCGTCCCATCCCGGCTGGGAGGAGCAGAAGGAGGTGGTGGAGGAGGTGCTCGGAGAGCTCGGGCTCGCCGAGCATCCGACGATCCTGGTC
>JALZKG010000245.1 GCA_030859365.1 Gemmatimonadota bacterium | reverse complement strand
CGGCTGGAACTTCATCGGCGGGGCGGACGGCCGGGGCGTCCGCTACGACACCTACGAGGTGACGCGCCAGTACGTCCGCTGCACGCGTGCGCCACAGCCGGCGGCTCAGCGGGCGACCCAGGGCCCGGCGCTCTCCGCCGCCGAGCGGCAGCGGTGCCCGGAGATCGAGCGGGACTTCGCGCGCCAGCGCACCGAAGCCGAGCAGACGCTGCAGCAGGTTCGTGCGATCGGCGAGGCCCTCGCCCGCGCGACGCCCATTCTGCGCGAAGCGCTCGGCACGGACTCCGTTTCTCCCGAGCGGGTGATGGCGCTTCAGTCACCCCGCACCGACGTGCAGCAGGCCCGGGGGGTGTATCTGCAGCTGGCCGAGAATGGGGTCACCCCCGCCGTGGTGGAGGAGGCGCGCACCGAGTTCGAGGCGCGCCTCCAGTACCGGCTCAACCCCGACTACGACCCGCGGCCCCTCGTCGGTGACAACGCCGCCAACCTTTCGGAGCGGCGCTACGGCAACCGCGACGTCATGGGGCCGGATGCCGAGCACGGCACCCACGTCGCGGGGATCATCGGAGCCGTCCGCGGCAACGACGTCGGCATCGACGGCATCGCGCCCGCCGTACGCATCATGTCGGTCCGCACCGTCCCCGACGGAGACGAGCGCGACAAGGACGTGGCGAACGCGATCCGCTACGCGGTGGACAACGGCGCCCACATCATCAACATGAGCTTCGGCAAGGCCTACTCGCCGCAGAAGAGCGTGGTGGACGAGGCGGTGAAGTACGCCGACGGGCGCGGGGTCCTCCTGGTCCACGCCGCCGGCAACGACGGCGCGGACCTGGGCCGGAAGCCGAGCTATCCGACCCCCAACTACCAGAACGGGGGACGGGCGCAGAACTGGATCGAGGTGGGCGCGTCCTCGTGGGGGGTGGCGGACAGCCTTGCCGCCCCGTTCTCCAACTACGGCCAGGGCCAGGTGGACGTCTTCGCGCCGGGGGTGGATATCCTGTCCACGGTGCCCGGAGACGAATACGAGCGGAACAGCGGCACCAGCATGGCGGCCCCGGTGGTCAGCGGCCTCGCCGCGCTCCTCATGGCCTACTACCCGGACCTTTCCGCCACCGATGTCAAACGCATCATTCTGGAGTCCGCCTCCCGCCGCGCGGAGCAGCGCGTGGTGCGCCCCGGCTCCACCACGGGTGAGACGGTGCCCTTCGGCTCGCTTTCCGGTACCGGCGGCGTCGTCAACGCCGAGGCTGCGCTCCGCATCGCCGACCAGATGAGCGCGGCGAGGCCGTAGCACCTAGCAGCGGGTGAACGGATGGTTAGGACGTTCCGCACCGCGACGCGGGACGCCGCTCCCGCGGTCCGGAACTCATTCCGCCGCAGGGGTATGGACCGGTAGCTGCCGGCGCGGCGCGCGCCGGCATTTTTGCCGCTGCGTACCCCGTGTTCCGATGAGGTGGATGGCACTGGAGCTGGCCGTGGTGTTCGCTGCCCTTTCGGGCGTCGTCCTCGTGTGCGACGCGCTGATCCGCGCGCGCGCCGCGCTGCAGCGCCGCCGCAGGCGGCGCGAAGGGGTGTTCGGGGTGGTGGTGGACCGCGATGGCAGGACGCTCGGGGTCTACCTGGATCCGTTCGGAACTCTCGCCCGGCGAAGCCGCCTGCACCGGGGCGACTCGCCCTGGACGACCACGGACCCGGAGGGGCGGGAGACGTGGGCGTGGGAGGGCTTCGGCGTGACCGAGCCCGAAGCGCGCGCCGCCGCCAACCGGCTGCGCCGCAGTCACCTGCCGATCCTGCCCCGCCTCGACGAGGACGAAGACGAGGTGCTGCGGGGCTTTCGCTCGGCGTGATCCGGGGCTCACCCCACCGCCGCCGGTGGCCGGAAGATCCACCCCTCGCGCTGCAGCAGCGGCTCGGGGGTGCGGCCGACGCGGCGGGGCTGCTCCAGATCGTCGCGGGCGAGCCAGGCGGTGAGGCAGGCGAGGGTCGCGTCCCACGCATCCTCCAGCGACACGGCGATCGCCTCCAGCGAGGGGTCGGCGAAATCGAGCCAGGTGTGTAGCGCGCGCGGGCGGGCGCGCACCTCGCCGGGTCGGGAGGGGGCCCGCCGACATCGAATCCCCAGGTCCGTGGCGGTGGCCGAGGGGTACACCTCGATCAGGGTGATCGCGGCGCCCGGCCGCGGGGCCTGCGGCAGCACCGCCACCTCTGCCGCGGCGCGGATCTCATGGAGACAACGCAGCCCCTCCACCGTCTGCTTGTAGAGCCGCGGGTCCAGCGGGGCCATGGCGCCCCCGGCGTCCGTACGCCGCGGCGTCTTGTGGAAGCCGGGCGCGGCGTCGCGCACCTCGTCGGGGGGACGGTCCGCCACCCAGGCGATCGTCTCTGCCCACGACGCCTCCCGCCCCAGCATCGCGTCCGCCGCCTCCGCCGGGAGGCCGAAGG
>JALZKG010000241.1 GCA_030859365.1 Gemmatimonadota bacterium | reverse complement strand
GTGGCCAGGGGGCGCCGCTGGTGGCGTGGACCGACGAGCTCCTCTTCGCGCTCCCCGACCGCGCGCGGGCGCTGCAGAACATCGGCGGAATCGGCAACGTGAGCTGGGTGCCGCGGCGTGGCTCCGGCGAGGCGGTCTTCGCCTTCGATACCGGCCCCGGCAATGCGCTGATCGACGCCGCGGTCGAGATCGCGACCGGCGGGCGGCTGCTCTTCGACCACGACGGCCGGCTCGCCGCTCAGGGAGAGGTGGACGCCGCCCTGCTGGAGGAGCTGCTGGCGCACCCCTTCTTTGCGCTGCCGCCGCCGCGCTCGACCGGACGGGAGCTGTTCGGCCGCCCCTTCGTGGAGCGGCTGGTGGAGGCGACGCAGCCGGAGGGCGACCGCGACTGGCTGGAGCTGGTGGCGACGCTGACGGAGCTTTCCGCCCGCTCCATCGCCGACGCGTACCGGCGCTGGCTCGTCCCCCGCGGCGTGGACGAGGTGATCGTCACCGGCGGCGGGGCACGCAACGGGACGCTCATGGAGCGGATCCGTTTGCTGCTCCACCCGCTCCCGGTGGCGGACAGCTCGACCCTGGGGGTGGACGCCGACGCCAAGGAGGCGGTTGCCTTCGCGCTGCTCGCCTGGGCGCATCTGTGCGGCATCCCCGCCAACGCACCCGCGGCGACCGGCGCCGCTGGCGCACGGGTCCTCGGCTCCCGAACGCCGGGCGCCGCCCGCTCCTCCCGAGCCGAGCCTTCTTGATCCTCCCGTTTTCCCGCTCGCGCCGGTTCCTGCTCGCCGCCGTGCTCGCGTACGCGACGCTCGGCGGGGCGGGGGGGTGCGTCCCTCTGCCCCGCCCGGCGGCACCTCCCCCGCCGCGTTCGCTGACGGACGAGGTGCGTGCGACGCTCGCCGCGGAGCGGACCTCGTCCGAGTTTTTCCGCGAGCGGCCGCAGCTGGAGGAGATGGGCCCGGAGCTGGACGAGGTGCTCTACGTCCTCGCGCTGGACCCCGGCATGGACGCGGTCGTCCGCGGCAACGCGCTGGTCCTGCTGGCGGAGCGGGAGGCCCGGTTCGCGGTGGGAGTGCTGCGGCGCGCATTGCTCACCGCCGAGGAAGAGGGGGTACGGGCGAGCGCGGTGAGTGGTCTGCAGCGCCTCGCCGCCACCTCCCCCATCGCGGCGCGGGCCATCCGCAGCGGAATCGGAGATCCTTCGCGACGAGTACGGCTCGCGGTGCTCCGCGCCCTGGACGTGGAGGACGTGGGCGTGATCCGTGCCCTGGCGGCGCGGGAAAGCGACCCGGAGATCCGGGCCATCGCCCGCCAGCTGATCGGGCTGGCGGAGGGGCGGGGCGCCCCCCTCGTCCCCGACAGCCTGGGCGACCTGCGCGCCACCGTGCCCGAGGGCGATCCGCGCATCGTCTTCCACCCGTCCCGGCACGATACGGTGCGCGACATCTCGCTGGGTGCGCTCTGGGTGGAGCTCGGAAGAGGGCGTGGGCGGCTCCGCCCGCTGGCCCAGGGGGTGGAGGTGGTGGGGCGGGTGGTTCCCGCCTTTCTTTCCCCCGACAGCGCCACCGTGGTGTTCGAGGCGGAGCGCCAGATCCACGTCCGCCACCTGCGCAGCGGAGAAATGCGCCTCGTCGGCCCCGGCGTCGCCCCGCGCATCGTCCCGTTCACCTCCTGGTTCGTCTACCTGGAGGAGCGCCCGGCGCAGCGGCGGGAGGTCGTGGGCGGGACCGAACTGGTCTACGAGGTGCTGCGTGCCCGCTTCACCGGCGGCCCCCCCCAGCGGCTGGGGACGCTCCGGGCCGTCGCGCGCCCGGAGCGCTTCGGCAACGCCTCCCCCGCGCGGTGGATGGTGGTCGGCGAGGTCCCGGAGGGCTTCGCGCTTCGCGGCGAGGGGATCTCCACCTTTGCGCTTCCGGAGTCGTTCACCCGCCCGCGCGAAGCGCCGCGGAGAACCCCGTGACCCGGCGCACCCCGATCGCGCGGCTCCTCTTCCCCGCGCTGCGCCCCACCGTTACCGAGGGATTCGCGGTGGTGCGCCCCGCCATCGAGCACGGGCTGGAGCTGGGCGTCGGCGGCTTCGTCCTGTTTGGCGGCGACGCGGAGGCGGTTCGGGAGCTGACCGGGGAGCTCCATCGGCGCTCCGCGCACCCGCTGCTCATCGCGAGCGATCTGGAGCGCGGGGCGGGGCAGCAGTTCCGCGGCGCCACCCCGCTACCTCCCGCCGCGGCCCTCGGCTCGCTCGGAGATCCGCGGATCTCCGAGCGAGCGGGAGAGCTGACGGCCCGGGAGGCCCGCGCGCTGGGGGTGAACTGGATCTACGCCCCCGTTGCCGACGTGGATCTGGAGTCGCGCAACCCCATCATCGGGACGCGAGCCTTCGGGACCGAGCCCGAGGCGGTGGCGGCACAGGTTGCCGCCTGGACGCGCGGGTGCGCCCGCGGCGGTGCCCTTTCCTGCGTCAAGCACTTCCCCGGCCACGGCCGCACCGTCGGCGATTCGCACGCGGAGCGCCCGACCGTGGCGGCGGGACGCCAAGAATTGGAGGCGGACCTCGCCCCCTTCCGCGCCGGCTTCGCGGCGGGGACGGACGCGACCATGACCGCGCACGTCTCCTACCCGGCGCTCGACCCGTCCGGGCGCCCCGCCACCCTGTCGCGTCCCATCCTCCACGGGCTGCTCCGGGAGGAGCTGGGCTTCGGCGGGCTGGTAGTCACCGATGCGCTGATCATGGACGGCCTGACCGAGGACGTGTCCGAGGCGCAGGCGGCGGTGGAGGCGCTCGCGGCCGGGTGCGACGCGCTCCTCTACCCCGGGGACACGGACGTGGTGATGCGGGAGCTGGCGGCGGCGCTGGAGGACGGCCGGGTGGCGCGCTCCCGGGTCGACGACGCCGTGCGACGTGTCGGCGCGGCCGCGGAACGGGTCGCCGGAGCCCCGGGGGGCGAG
>JALZKG010000238.1 GCA_030859365.1 Gemmatimonadota bacterium | reverse complement strand
CGCGCGTACCGCCGCCAGCGCCTCGCGCTCGAGCTGCGCGCGCAGGCCCTGGTAGTCGTCGGCGTCGAGCTTGCCGGCGATCCAGTCGTACTCCACCTCCCGCAGCGAGGCGAGCGCCACTCGCTTGCGCGCCTCGGCGTCCAGCGTGCTGCTGGGGGCCGGATCGCGAAGTGCCGCGGCACGGCGCGCCCAGATCGGGTGCACCACCCACCCCGCCGCGGCGAGTGAAAGAAGCAGGGCCAGCGCGAAGAGCGTCACCGCCCGTCGCCGTCCATGTCGTGCATCGCCGCCGCGAGTTCCGCTCGCTCCGCCTCCGAAATGGGTGCGGCGGCACCAGGCGCCTCTGCCGATCCGCGACCGCTCCGGACGCGCGCGAGCACCACCCCCGCCCCTAGCAGCAGCACCAGCGGCGGCAGCACCCAGGCCCACCATCCCCAGCCGCTCCGCTTCGGCACCGCGCGCCACTCCTCGCCGTGCCGGCCGATCACCCACTCCACCAGCGAGCCGGCGTTCTCCCCGCCCGCCGCGCGAACGTGGATGCTGTCACGCAGCGCCTGCGCCTGCGGGGAGGGGCACACCTCCAGCATCAGCCCCGGACAGTAGGGAGAGCGGATCTGCCCGATCGCGGCCCGGGCGGCCGCGCCCGAGGCGGGAGTGGGCGTCGGCGCCTGAGCATCCGCGGAGCCGGTGAGCAGCACCAGCAGCGCCGCGAACAGACAGAGCGAGGCGAGAGCGCGCCGGGCCGCCACGCTACGCCTCCACCAGCTCGCGCCGGCGGAGCGGCTCCGGCGCGCGTGCCGGTATGGTGCGCTCACCCGCTGAGGGTGGCCTCGGTCCCTCCGCCCCCGGCCACATCGCGATCAGCGTGCCCAGCGCCATGATGGCGCCGCCGATCCAGATCCAGGGGACGAGCGGGTTCACCAGCACCCGGAAGGTGGCGAGCGGGCGTGGGTTGGTGCCGTCGAACACGCCCTTGGGATCGTCGATTCCCGCGAGGATCAGGTACAGGTCCTCGTTCCAGGCGCGGCGGATCCCCACCTCGGTTGCCGTCTCTTCCCGCTGGCGGTAGACGCGCTGCTCCGCGGTGAGCATTCCCACCGGTGCGTCGTTGCGGGTCACCCGCAGGGAGGCGACCAGCTTGGTCATGTTGGGCGCCGTGTACCACGACATGTCCTGGTACGTCAACCGGTACACGTGCCCGAAGGGCGAGGCGATCTGAACGCTCTCCCCCGGTGCAAGCGTCACCTGTTTTTCGACGTCGTAGGCCTGGCCGGCGAAGCCCATGAAGCCGAGCACCAGCCCCACGTGGACGATGTAGCCGCCGTAGCGGCGCTGATTGCGCGCCACCAGGTGGAGCAGCGCCAGCGCCGCGCCCTCCCCTTCAATGTGGGCGCGCGCCCGCGTCCCCTTCCAGAACTCGATCGCGATCGTGGCGAGCACGAAGGCGCCGAGCACGAAGGTGAGCAGCGCGTAGGTGTGGCGTACCCCCGTCAGCCAGAGCACCGAGCCGACCCCCAGCGCCGCGGCGACGGGAGCCACGAAGTTGCGGCGCAGGTTGCGGGGGCTCGCCCTGCGCCAGGCGATCACCGGCCCCACGCCGAGCAGCGCGAGCAGGAGCAGCCCGATGGGGATGTTGACGCGGTCGAAGAACGGGGGTCCGACGGCGATCTTCTGCCCCGTGATCCCCTCCGACAGGAGCGGGAACATGGTGCCCCAGAGCACCGCGAACATCGCCGCGATGAAGAGCAGGTTGTTCGCCAGAAACGCCGCCTCGCGCGACAGCGCCGACTCCAGCTCCGCGTCGCTCCGCAGCCGGTCGCGCCGCCACCACACCAGCGCGGCGCTCGCCACCGTGAGGGCGGAAAGAAAGCCGAGAAAGATCCAGGCGATGGTCAGGTTCTGCGCGAACGAGTGCACCGACTCGATCAGCCCGGAGCGCGTCAGAAAGGTCGCGAAGATGGAGAGCAGGAAGGTGCCCATGATCAGCAGCACGTTCCACATCTTCAGCATCCCGCGCTTTTCCTGGATGATCACGGAATGGAGAAAGGCCGTGCCGGTGAGCCAGGGGAGGAGGGAGGCGTTCTCCACCGGGTCCCAGAACCAGTAGCCGCCCCACCCCAGCTCCACGTACGCCCACATCATCCCGAAGATGACCCCGTTGGTCAGGAAGAACCACGCGAGCAGCGTCCAGCGCCGCGTCGTGGTGATCCAGCGCGTGTCCAGCCGCCCGGAAAGGAGCGCCGCCACGGCGAAGGCGAAGGGGACGGTGAAGGCGGTGAACCCCAGGTACAGCGTAGGGGGGTGAATCGTCATCCAGTAGTTCTGCAGCTGCGGGTTCAGCCCCCTCCCGTCGGCCGGGGTGAAGGGGAGCAGCTTGAACGGGTTGGACGCGAAGAGGATGACGACGAGAAAGAACGCCAGCACCACGAGCAGAGTCCCCGCCACGTACGGCATGAACTCGCGGTTGCGATGGCGATTCTGGACGACGACCAGGGCGGCGAAGAAGGCGAGCAGCAACGCCCAGAAGACGAGCGAGCCGGTCTGCCCCGCCCACAGCCCCGTCACCTTGTAGAAGACGCTGAGCTCGCGGTTGGAGTAGCCGGCCACGTACTGGTAGCGATACTCGTTGCGCAGAAAGGCCGCGACGATGGACACGGACGAGATCGCGAGAAGGCCGAACACGGCGAGCACGGAGCGCTCGCCGCTCAGGACCAGGTCGCCGCGGCCGGTACGTCCCCCGATGAACGCGACCGCGCACCCCCAGACGCTGAGGAGGAGAGCGATCCAGAGTGCCACCTCTCCGATGGCGGTCAACCCCGGAGGTCCTCCCCGACGGCCTCGTACCGCGAGCCGCACTTGGTCAGCACCGTGGACGCTTCAAAGGTGCCCGCGGTGCCGAGCCGCCCTTCGAGGACCACGTCCCTCCCCTCCTCGAAGGTGTCGGGGAGCGGTCCCTGGTAGCGGACCGGGAAGCGCGCTCGACCCCCCTCGATGTCCACCACGTCGAAGCTGAGGTCGAGCGTCCGGGCATCGAAAAGAACCGTGCCCGGCACCACTCGCCCACCTACCTTGACTCCCACCTCGTGCAGCGACGGGTCTGCGGTAGCGCGCGCGACCAGCTCTGCCGGGGTGTAGTAGTAGATCATGGAGTCCCGCATCCCGGTCACCATGAGATACCCGACCACGCCGACCAGGAAAAACGCGCCAAGCACGAACTTGCGCTGCTTCTTCACGACACCTCCTCGGGAGGGAACGCACGTACACGTCGCAATATACAGCGCCGCCCGGGGGCTCGGAAGAGCGGGCATGCCCCTACTGCGTGTGGGGAACTCTCCGACGGCGCCTCGCCCCGGCTCAGCGTCCCCGGCGCACGACCACGGCGCCGGCGGCGATCCCCCCCGCGTCCCACACCAGGTCGCGCACCGAGACCACGCCATCCGGGCGCCTCGTGTCCCGCCACTCCTTCCATACCCCCGCGCCCGCGGCAACCCCGACCCCGGCTCCGAGGCTTGCACCCGGGGCGAGTCCCGCGGCGCGGCCCCCGCTGGCCGCCAGGGTGGTGATGGCGAAGGAGGCGAAGAAGTGCTTCCACTTGTCTTCGGCGATCCACGCGTCGGGCTCCCCCGTGCCGAGCACGATGCACAGGCAGAAGGCCAGCGGCGTCACACCCGCCTCCACTTCCCGAAGGCGTAGCGCCAGCCGAAGCGCTCGAGCAGGCCGAGCATCCGCACCACCGGTAGCCCCATGACCGCGAAGTAGTCGCCGCTGATCCCCTCCACCAGCGCCGAGCCGAAACCCTGGATCCCGTAGGCGCCCGCCTTGTCCATCGGCTCGCCCGTGGCCACGTACGCTTCGCACCCGGCGCGGTCCAGAGGACGGAAGCGCACCCGCACCCGCTCCACACCCGACTCGATCCGGCCACCGTGCGCCACCGCGATTCCGGTGTGCACCTCGTGCTCCCGGCCCTCCAGGCGCAGCAGCATCTCCACCGCGTCCCTCGTGTCGCGCGGCTTGCCGAGCACGTCGCGCCCCAGCACCACGATGGTGTCGGAGCCGACGACCAGCGCCGCCGGCCGGTCGCGTGCCACGGCGGCAGCCTTCTCCCGCGCGAGCCGCTCGGCGTGGTCCGCCGGCATCTCGTGGTCGACGTACGACTCGTCGATGTCGGCGGGAAGCACTTCGGGCTCCAGCCCGAGCCGGCGAATCAGCTCGGCGCGGCGGGGCGACTGCGAGGCGAGGACGAGTTGTGGTTCGGGCGAATCGAGCATCGGGTGAGGGATCAGCGTTCCAGGATCAGCGTGACGGGACCGTCGTTCGTCAGCTCCACCTGCATGGCGGCGCCAAACTCGCCGGTGGCGACGGGGAGGCCGGCCTCACGCAGAAGCGCGACGAAGCGCTCGTAGAGCGGAACCGCCACCTCCGGCCGCGCCGCCTCCACGAAGCTCGGGCGGCGCCCGCGGCTCGCGTCGCCGTACAGCGTAAACTGCGAGACTACAAGAAGTGAACCGCCCACATCGGCGACGGAGCGGTTCATCTTTCCATCCTCGTCACCGAAGACACGGAGGCCGGCCACCTTGTCGGCCATCCAGCGGAGCGCATGCTCTGCGTCGCCGTCGCGGAAGCCGACGAGGAGCAGGAGGCCGGGGCCGATCTCCCCCACCACCCGCTGGGCAACGACGACACGGGCGCGGGTGACGCGCTGCAGGACGAGGCGCATGGAGGATCGTTTTCGGTGAAGCCGTGCTCTTCCGCGCGCCGCCCTGCCGGAAAGGCGTCAACGTAAACGCTCCGCGGAGGGAAGTCCACCCCGCCAGGTAGCAGCCGCAAAAAAGCCGCGGACCCGCCGAAGCGGGCCCGCGGCCATTCACATCCGGCGCGTGCTTGTCTTTCGCTAACCGGCCCTGAGGTACTGCAGAGGATCTTCGGCCGGCGGAAGGTTGGCCGCCTCCAGCACGGAGAAGATGCGAGCCCAGACATCGCCAGAGAAGTCGAGGTTGCCGGCCATCAGCATGGTGCGCCGTTCGTCGAGCACCTTGTAGTGAAGAGTGTCGTTCGCCTCTCGGCAGAGAGTAAAGTGGCTTCCCCGCTTGGCCCGCGGGTCGACGATGAACAGATCTCCGTGAGCGGCGCCCATTTCAGGGATGGGTCGTTTCACCTTGAAAAACAGACGTTCTGCGCCTTCTGTTTGCATGCTCGTGCACTCCGAAGTTGCGGAAACCTCCGGTGGATCCGGGCATCGCGTGCACGGGAAAGCCGCCGGAAGAGGTCACGCCACCCGAGGTGACGTGGCTCCACTGGCGGCTCGGCCGGCATGGCGAGCGAACTCGCCGTAGCCCCGTGGCTCTGCGCCATCGCCTTTCGACGATTTTGCTCTGGGCAGTGGTACGTGGTTGCCAGATGAAGCAACGGGCGAGCCACCGCGACGGTCTAGGTGTCGGCTCACCCTTCTCCCTTTGCAACCGTCTGGCACGGCTACACTTGAGGCTTGCACTGAGCCCCACACCGTCGGTCCGGAGGCACCCTGGAACGGACACCTCGGCAAGAAAAGTTTGCGGAGTTCCGCAAAGAGTACCGTTTCGTCGGTCTACAGCCGCGCCCTTTCTACTCCACCGTCACCGACTTCGCCAGGTTGCGAGGCTGATCCACGTTGCAGCCGCGCAGCACCGCGATGTGGTACGCGAGCAGCTGCAGCGGCACGCTGGCGAGGATGGGCGTCAGCGCGTCGTGGGTGCGGGGGATGCGGATGGTATGGTCCAGGTGCCGGTCCAGCTCCGAATCACCATCGGAAACCACTCCGATCACGCACCCGCCGCGCGCCTTCACCTCCTCCACGTTGCTCTTGATCTTTTCGTAGACGGCGTCGCGCGGCGCGATGACCACCACCGGCATGTTCTCGTCGATCAGCGCGATGGGGCCGTGCTTCATCTCCGCCGCCGGGTACCCCTCCGCGTGGATGTAGGAGATCTCCTTGAGCTTGAGCGCCCCCTCCAGTGCGGCCGGAAAGTTGTAGCCGCGCCCCAGGTACAGAAAGTTGGGGTGGTCCTTGTACGCCTCGGCCAGCTCGCGGAATTCGTCGTCGCGCGCCACGATCTCGGCCACCTGCTCGGGGAGCTGCTTCAGTGCGCGGACGATCTCCCGCCCGCGCGACGCCGAAAGCGTTCCCCGCAGGCGGCCGAGGTGCACGGTGATCATCGCCAGCACCACCACCTGCGAGGTGAACGCCTTGGTGGAGGCGACGCCGATCTCCGGCCCCGCGTGAAGGTATACCCCCGCGTCGGTTTCGCGGGCGATGGTGGAGCCTACCTGATTGACGATGCCGAGAGTGGTCGCGCCCTGCTGCTTCGCCTCGCGCATGGCCCAAAGCGTGTCGGCGGTTTCTCCCGACTGCGAGATGGAGATGGTCAGCGTATTCGGCTCCACCACCGGACGGCGGTAGCGGAACTCCGACGCGTACTCCACGCTGGTCGGGATGCGCGCGATATCCTCCAGCAGGTACTCGCCGATAAGCCCGCTGTGCCACGAGGTGCCGCAGCCGAGCAGGATCACCCGCTGCACCTGGCGCAGCTCGTCCTCCATCCCGGTCAGGCCTCCGAGGCGGACGGCGCCCTCCTCCTCCAGCAGCCGGCCGCGCATGGTTTCGCGCAGCGTTTCCGGCTGCTCCATGATCTCCTTGAGCATGAAGTGCGGGTAGCCGCCGCGCTCCACCTCCCCCAGGTCCCAGTCCACCCGGCTCACCGCGCGGCTCACCG
>JALZKG010000169.1 GCA_030859365.1 Gemmatimonadota bacterium | reverse complement strand
GCGCTGCACGTCGCCTACCGCGACGACGGCGACGCGCTCCGGCCGGTACATCGCGGCCCAGGCCGCCCGTACCGAGGCGAGGTCCAGACGGAGTGCGGACGAGTGGGTACCGGCCGCGGGGAGCTGCCAGGGGAAGAGGCGCCCCCGCAGCCGGGCGCGAACGTGCTGCGGCGCGGTCTCCCATTCGGCGTTGCGCTCCTCCGCGAGGTCGCGCGCCGCGGCCAGCATCTGCCCCTGTCCGCTGGCCGGTACCGCGAGCGCGGAGCGGAGGACGCGCGCCAGGTAGGTCAGCTCCGCCGCGGGCCCGGTGACGGTGTATACCAGCGCGTCGGCGGTGCGGGTCACCTGGGCATGACCTCCCACCCGCGCCGCCTCCTCCCGCAGGGTGGGGAAGACCAGGTGCTGCTGAAAATGCCCCGCACCGGCGTACCCCGGCGGATCGTCCGCGAGGAGGGAAAGGCGCAGCGAAACCATCGGCAGCGCTGGCTGACGGTGCACCGCGACCGTGCCCGGAGGCCCGGTGTCGCGGTGCACGGCCGGATGGGGCGACAGGGTATCGGTGGGCACGGCGGCGCCCGCGGCCCACAGGGAGACGAGCAGCAGGATCATCGGATGGGACGGGGAGCGACGGGGAGCGCTCGTTCCGGCGGGGTCAGAGGGAAGGGAGCGGAATGGCAGGTCGGGCGCGGATCCTCAGTCGGGGATCGCGTCGGCGAGGATGAAGTTCAGGGGGTCTACCGACTTGCCGCTGACCTCTACCTCGTAGTGAAGGTGCGGACCGCTGACCAGACCGGTGGCTCCCACCTCCGCGATCACCTCGCCGCGCTTGACGCGCTCGCCGGTGCGCACCAGCAGCCGGGATGCGTGGGCGAAGCGGGTCACGTAGCCGAATCCGTGGTCGATCTCCACCACGTTTCCGTACCCTCCCGGCTTGTGACCCGAAAAGCGCACGACCCCCTTCGCAGGGGCGAGGATCGGCTGTCCGACCGGGGCGGCGATGTCGATCCCCTTGTGCGGACGGGTGATCCGCAGGACCGGGTGGCGGCGATTGTTGCTGAAGAGGCTGGACAGGTAGCCGGTCGACGGCGCGATGGACGGCGTGGCCGCGACGCGTTCCGTGTTCTCGTGCAGGGCGCGCAGCGCCTCGTCCATGCTGCTGTGGAGCAGGTTCGCCCGGCGCATCAGGGTGCCGAGGTCCGACGACGTGGAGCGGACGCGCTCTCCGACCGCGGGGTTGAGCACGCCGAGAGATCTCGCTTCGGTACCCGCGGAACCGGGCCCACCCACTCCGACCCTCAGAACGTCGGAGTCCAGCTCCGGCAGCCCGCTGATCACCCGGAACTTCTGGTCCTTGGCGGAGAGCGTTTCCAGCGATTCGCCGAGCTGCTCCATCTCGCTCCGCATCTGATCCACCTCGGCGGCGAGCAGCAGGTTCTCCTTCTTCAATCGGCGCGCCTGCCACTCCTGGCTCTCCTTGACGAAGAAGCCGACGCTGAAGGTGGCGAGCGTGAAGGCGCTGAGGAGGCAGAGTGCCAGGGCGGCACGGACGTGCTGCGGGGATATCTGAAAGGATCGGACCTGCTCGTTGTCGTGCGGAACGAGCATCAGGGTCCACTTGGGTTGTGGCATGGGGTTCGGCTGACGGATCGAAAGACGCGGTGGGGTGGGGCTTCCACGGAAGCGGCCAGGACGTCAGGAAGCGCGAAACTAAACGCTCAGGTGCTGATGTGTCAAGCGATTGCCGCTTCGGGACGCGGAAAAAGCACGGCCCCCGCCTCCACCTTCCACCCGGCAGGATCGAGCCCCGACAGCTCGTGGAGCAGGGGAACGGCGGCGCGGCCGGAGCCGAGTCGCTCCCACAGCTCCGCCATCTTGCCCGGCATGAAAGGGGCGAGCAGCGTCGCCGCGACTGCGAGCGAGCGGACCAGGGAGCGGAGCGTCGCGTCGAGTTCGGAGGCGAGCTCCGGGTCCTTTGCCAGCTTCCACGGCGCGCGCGCCTCCACGAAGCCGTTCGCCTCGGAAACCAGGGCGAGCGCCGCCGCCGCTCCCTCGTGAAGGAGCAGCGCGTCCATCCGCTCGCCGAAGCGCTCCACGGCCCCATCCGCGGCGTCGTCCAGCGAGCTTCGCTCACCCGCCGGGACCACTCCGCCGCGGTAGCGTCCCACCATGGAAAGCGTGCGGCTCGCGAGGTTGCCGAGCGCGTTGGCCAGCTCGGCGGTGTAGCGTGCGTCGAAGCGCTCCCAGGTGAAGCTGCCGTCGGCGTCCCAGGGGATCTCGCGGAGCAGAAAGTAGCGGAAGGCGTCCGCGCCGTGGCGGTCGATGGCCTCGCCCAGCTCCAGCGAGACCCCCGCCGACTTGCTGAAGCGCTCGCCGCCGAAGTAGGCGAAGCCGTGCGCCCACACCCGTTCCGGGAGCGGCAGCCCCGCCGACCGGAGCATCGCCGGCCAGATCACGGTGTGGAGCCGCGTGATGTCCTTGCCGATCACGTGGAGCTGCGCCGGCCAGCGATCCTCCCAGCCCGGCTCCGGATAGCCGGTGGCGGTGAGATAGTTGGGGAGCGCGTCGAACCACACCCAGGTTCCCTGCTCCTCGCCGTCGCTCGTGGGGCGGGGGAAGGGGATCGCCCATGCGAGCCGCGAGCGGGTCACCGAGATGTCCTCCAGACCGCTCTCCAGCAGGCTCAGGATCTCGTTGCGGCGGCTTTCCGGCTGCAGGAACTGCGGGTGTCGGGTGAAGTGCTCCCGGAGAAAGTCCTCGTAGCGCGACAACCGAAAGAACCAGTTGCGCTCCGTGGTCCACTCCAGCTCCCGGGAGGGATGGAGCACGCAGCGGCCGTCCTCGATCTCGGCGGCTCGCTTGAACAGCTCGCACCCGACGCAGTACCACCCCTCGTACGACTTCTCGTAGAAATCCTCGGGAGAGTGCTCGAAGATGCGCCGGATCAGCGCCCGCACCCCCGTCTTGTGGCCTGCCTCGGTGGTGCGAACGAACTGGTCATGGGAGATCCCGAGCCGCTCCCAGGTCGCCTGGAAGGTCACGGCGACGCGGTCGGCGAGCGCCTGCGGCTCGATGCCGCGCGCGGCGGCGGTCTGCGCCACCTTCTGCCCGTGCTCGTCCATCCCCATCAGGAAGTGGACCCGGTCCCCCGCGAGCCGCCGGTACCGGGCGATGGCGTCCGCGCCGATCTTTTCGAGCGCGTGCCCCAGGTGGGGGTCGCCGTTGGCGTAGTCGATCGCGGTGGTGATGTAGAAGCGTCCGCCGCTCACTTCCCTTTCCCCCCGGATGAGCCGCGACCGCGGCGGCGCCGAGCTGTGCGGCGGGTCTCCGGCGGGGGTCCTCCTTCCGGATCGT
>JALZKG010000166.1 GCA_030859365.1 Gemmatimonadota bacterium | reverse complement strand
AGTCTCCGCCGCGCGCTTCTCTTTCCCGGCGGCGTGGAGGGATTGCGTTGCTGGCGGTTGCCCCCCGGGTTATTCTCCTGCCGCACACGAACCTTCCCGCGCCTAAACAACAACGGCAGATGAGGATTGGCCACGGCTACGACTCCCACCGCTTCGCCGCAGGGCGGCGGCTCGTCCTCGGCGGGGTGGAGATCCCGTCGCCGCGGGGGCTGGACGGTCACTCCGACGCCGACGCGGTGGCTCACGCGGTGACCGACGCGCTGCTCGGCGCCTCGGGGCTGGGCGACATCGGGACGCACTTTCCTCCCTCCGATCCGCAGTACCGAGACGCGGACTCCATGCTGCTCCTGCGTCGGGTCGTGGGGCTCCTGGAGGCGCGCAACTACCAGGTCGTGAATCTGGACGTCACGGTCGTCGCGGAGCACCCGCGGATCGGGCCGTACTCCTCCGCGATGCGCGCCGCCCTGGCCGCCGCCTGCGGCGTATCGCCGGAGCAGGTGTCGGTGAAAGGAAAGTCCAACGAGGGCATGGGGTGGATCGGCCGGGCCGAGGGGATCGCGGCGATGGCCGTCGCGCTGATCGACGCCATGGAAGACGTGGACGCGCTGCACGCCCGGCATCGCTCCCCCCTCCCGGTCTGACGGACCGCGGATCGTATGAGTTGGTTCGACCGCCTGCTCGAGACGATGCTACTTCTGCCCGCCTGGGCGATCCACCTGGTGCTCGGGATCGCCGCGGCGGTGGAGAACCTCGTGCCACCCATCCCCGCAGACGTGGTGGTGCTGTTCGGCGGCTTTCTCACGGCGCGCGGGGGCGGCAACCCATGGTCCGTGTTCCTCGCCACCTGGAGTGGCAACGTGGCGGGCGCGATGCTCGTGTACGCCCTCGGGCGCGGCTACGGCGCCGGCTTCTTCCGAACCCCGGTGGGCGCGCTGCTCCTGCAGCCTCGGCAACTCGCGCAACTGGATGCCTTCTACCAGCGGTACGGGTTCGGAGTCATCTTCGTCAGCCGCTTTCTCCCGGTGTTCCGCTCGCTGGTACCCGCCTTCGCCGGGATGAGCGGCCTGGGGGTCTTGAGGACCGCGGTCCCGGTCGCCATTGCCTCCGGAATCTGGTACGGCCTGCTGGTGTATTTGGGCGCGACGGCAGGGCGAAACTGGACCCAGATCCGCGCGGCGGCGGAGTCCACCGGACGCTGGTTTCTCATTCCGGCGGTGCTGCTCACGGTTGCGTTCATCGTGTGGTGGAGGCGCAGCCGCAGGAGCGGTTCCGAATGACTGCGGGCGTGGACGTCGAAGAAGATGTACAGCGGACCGCGCGCCGCTTCATGGTGCAGCCGTTTCTCGACCACCTCCGCTTCGAGCGAGGGCTGTCCGAGCAGACGCTGCAGGCGTACCGCCACGACGTGGTCCGTCTCGCCGCAGCACTGACGCAGGCGGGGCGCGCGGATCCCTCGGGAGCGACCACGCGGGATCTGCGTGCCTTTCTCCTCCAACTCAAGGATCTCGGGCTGGCCGCCCCCTCCATCGCGCGCAATCTTTCCGCAATCCGAAGCTACTTCCAGTTTCTGGTGGGGGAGGGGATCGTCGTGTCCGACCCGAGCGAGAGGATCGAGACCCCTCGGGGGTGGCGCAACCTTCCCGAGGTGCTCACGCAGGCGGAGGTCGCCACGCTCGTCGAAGCGCCGGATCTGTCGCATCCGCTGGCGTGGAGGGACCGCGCGCTGCTGGAATTCGCCTACGCCAGCGGGGTGCGCGTGTCGGAACTCACCGGGCTGGAGGTGCGGCACCTCAGTCTCCACGAGGAGTTCGCCTCGGTGTTCGGAAAGGGCGCGAAGGAACGGCTGGTTCCAATCGGGCGTCGGGCGGTGGGCGCGATCTCCCTCTACCTACGCGAAACGAGGCCCCGCCTGGAGCGCGGGCATGGCCAGGGCAGGGTTTTCCTGAACGCCCGCGGGGGGCCCCTCACGCGTATGGGGGTGTGGAAGATTCTGCGGGGGCACGTGGGCGCGGTGGGGATCACCAAACGCGTGACGCCGCACACGCTGCGCCACTCCTTCGCGACCCACCTGCTGGAAGGCGGCGCCGATCTGGCGGCCGTGCAGGAGATGCTGGGGCACGCGGATATCTCCACGACGCAGATCTACACCCACGTGGACCGCACGTACCTGGCGGAGGTGCACCGCAGCTTTCATCCGCGGGCCTGAGCGCCAGAGCGCGGTGGGTGGCCACGGTGCCGCATTCATCGTTTCGGGAGGTTGGCAACTTGATCTTGATGATCGACAACTACGACAGCTTCACTTGGAACCTGGTACAGTACCTGGGCGAGTTGGGAGCCGACGTGCAGGTGCGCCGCAACGACGAGCTGAGCGTGCAGCAGATCGCGGACCTCCGCCCGGAACGGATCGTGATCTCGCCTGGACCCTGCACGCCCGCCGAGGCTGGAGTGTCGGTGGAGGTGATCCGCCACTTTGGCGGCTCCACCCCGATCCTCGGGGTGTGTCTCGGGCACCAGGCAATCGGCGAGGCGTTCGGCGCGCGGGTGGTGCGTGCCGAACGGGTGATGCACGGCAAGACCTCCCCTGTGGCGCATCACGGCGACGCGCTCTTCCGCGGGCTTCCGGCCCCCCTGACCGTCGCCCGCTACCACTCGCTCGTGATCGAACCCGAGACGCTTCCCGCCTCACTGGAGATCGCCGCATGGACCGACGAGCCTGGATGGGAGCATGAGATCCAGGCCGTGAAGCACCGCGAGCACCCCGTCTTCGGAGTCCAGTTCCACCCCGAGTCCATCGCCAGCGAGGGGGGCCACGATCTGCTGCGCAACTTTCTGGAGGTTTATCCATGACTCGATTCGCTGTCGGAGTGGCGGCAGCGCTCTGGCTCCTCGCCGTTCCGCTCGCCGCCCAGCCGGTGGAGGTGATCGGGGCGGAGGGCACGGCCGCCGGCGATCTGGCGCGTCAGATCGCGGCACGAGGCCGGTACATCCTCCTGGAACGCGACACCGTTCTGCCCGCCGGATGGCTCGCGCCCGCGGATCTGATCGTCCTGGACGCGGAGGTGCGCCTTGCGGGCGAGGTCCGCGGCGACGTCGCCGTCCTAGGAGGCGAGCTGTTTCTCCGCCCCGGAGCCCGGATCGGAGGTCGGGTAGCGGTCCTCGGCGGCGAGGTGTACCGCTCGGCGCTCGCCAGCCACGGAGAGATCTTGGAGGTGCCGGTTCCACTTCCCACGGTGCGGGAGGCGACCGGGGGGGAGGAGGGGCGACGGGTCCGGGTGGTGGAGCCGCCCCCGCCTCCCCGCATTCAACTCGGGGGTTTGTTCGGGCTGGACCTGCCGACCTACGACCGGGTGGATGGGGCGACGCTCCGTGCCGGAGCGTCGGCCCGCCTGGGGAGGACCGATCCGGGCGCGACCCTGATCGGCTGGGGGACGCTGCGCACGGGCCGGGGGAGCCCCGGAGGGGGAGCGGAGCTGAGGATTCCGGTGGCCGAGGGCGTTCGCGCTTCACTTCGCGCGGCGCGGGAAACGCACACCAACGAGCGATGGATCCGAGGCGACCTGGCGAACAGCGCGGCGGCGCTGGTGCTCGGCAACGACGTTCGGGACTACTACGAGTCGGATCGGCTGGTTCTGGAGCTCGCCCGCCCAGGGGCGCTCGCTCCCATCCAGGGGGAGTGGCTCTGGGCTCCCTGGGGTGGCGTCCTGATCTCCCGCGACCGGCCACTCGGGGTTTCCACCACCTGGGCGATCACCGGCAGGGATGAGATGCGTCGCCCCAATCGGCAGGTGGAGCCCGGGACGCTTGCCTCGCTCCGCGCGGGCACAGCCACGGCGTGGCGGGGGCGCACCAGCGGCTTCACCGGGGAGGCGGAGGCGGAGTGGGCGCCCGGCGGAGTCGGCGACTTCGCCTTTGCCCGGCTGCTCGTGGACGGACGGTGGGAGATGGCGGCGCTCCGCACGCATCGCATCCTCGTCCGCGGCCGGGGCGCGGCTTCCGCCGGCGGGGAAGGGGCGCCACCCCAGCGGTGGAGCCTGCTCGGCGGCCCCTCCACCCTTCCCACCTATCCGGTCGCCGCGTGGGACGGAGACCACCTCGCCTTCGTGGACACCCGCTATGGGATCCCGCTGTCTCAGGCGGAGGTTCCGTTTCTCGGCGTCCCGGAGCTGCAGCTGCGGGCCGCGTCGGGTGCGGCCTGGCGCTCCGGTCAGCCGATGCCTCGCTGGGGGCAGAACCTCGGCGTCGCACTGCGCTTCTTTCTG
Organism: Gemmatimonadota bacterium; assembly: GCA_030859365.1. Taxonomy (GTDB): domain Bacteria; phylum Gemmatimonadota; class Gemmatimonadetes; order Longimicrobiales; family Longimicrobiaceae; genus JALZKG01. Next base: position 1,416 of record JALZKG010000166.1, on the reverse strand, counting down.
GTCGGGGTGGAGGCCTGGGTGGACCCGGCTGCATCCGGGCTGCGTCCGACGCTCTCCTTCGCTCTCGGGCTGTCCGACTGGTAACCACCGTCCCCTTTGACAAAGCGGGCCACGAACAGTACGTTTCGTGGCGTGATAATTGCTAAGGGCCCCGCCCCCGCATGACTCCCGTGATCGCGATCGTTCCCGCTCGTCTCGGATCGAGCCGGCTGCCTCGCAAGCCACTCGTGCGGCTCGCCGGGCGCCCACTCATAGAGTGGGTCTGGCGCCGCGCCACGAGCATGGCGCTCTTCCACCGGGTCGTGATCGCGACCGACAGCAGCGAGGTGGCGAACGTTGCGCATGCCTTCGGCGCGGAGGTGGAGCTCACCCGCCCGGAACACCTTTCGGGGACCGACCGCGTCGCCGAAGTGGCGGCGCGGGCCGAGTATGCGGGGTTCCCGGTGATCGTGAACCTGCAGGGAGACGAGCCCTTTGTCTCGCCCGCGGCCGTGCAGGCGGCGCTCGCTCTGGTGCGCGACGGCTCCTGGGGCGTTGGGACGGTGGCGGCGCCGCTCGTGTCGGTCGCCGAGTGGCGAGATCCTGCCACCGTGAAGGTGGTGCGCGGCGCCGGAGGTGCGGCGCTGCTCTTCACCCGCTCTCCGGTACCGCACGTCCGCGGCAGAGAGCCGACGCCCCAGCAGATTCGCCGGGAACCCTTTCTGCGACACCTTGGCGTCTACGCGTACCGACGAGAGGCGCTGCTGCGCTGGGTGGCTCTCCCGCCGAGCCGGCTGGAAGAGCTGGAAAAGCTGGAGCAGCTCCGCCCGCTCGAAGCAGGCATCCGGATCGGAGTCGCGCGAACCCAAGCTCCCGAGCACGGCGGCATCGACACCCCGGAGGACGTCGCGAGGGCCGAGCACATCCTCCGCGACGATCCCCATACTTTCCGTTTGAACGGCCCATGAGCGACTCCAGCGCAACCCCGACCAAATACATTTTCGTCACCGGCGGTGTCGTGTCGTCGCTGGGTAAAGGGATCGCGGCCGCCTCCATCGGCCGCCTCTTGGTCGAGCGCGGTCTCCGCGTTACCATCCAGAAGTTCGATCCGTACATCAACGTCGACCCCGGGACGCTGTCGCCCTTCCAGCACGGCGAGGTCTTCGTCACCGACGACGGAGCCGAAACCGACCTGGATCTAGGCCACTACGAGCGCTTCGTCGGCGAGTCGCTCTCGCAGGCGAACAACATCACCACGGGGCGCATCTACCAGGACGTGATCACCCGCGAGCGCCGGGGAGAGTACCTTGGCGCGACCGTCCAGGTGATCCCGCACGTGACCGACGAGATCAAGGCCGCGATCCGCAGCCTGGCGACGGACGACGTGGACGTGGTCATCACCGAGATCGGCGGCACCGTCGGCGACATCGAGATCCT
>JALZKG010000147.1 GCA_030859365.1 Gemmatimonadota bacterium | reverse complement strand
CGGGTGCGCGCCGCGGACGGCGGCGCGGAGACGGTGAGCGCCCGGCTGGTGGTGGGTGCCGACGGTTTGCGCTCCGTGGTCGTCCGCCGTCTCGGCCTGCTGCGTCGCGCGCCGCGGCTGCGCAAGCTCGCGCTGGTCGCGCACGTCCGTGGACTCCCCCCGATGGAGAACCGGGGTGAGCTGCGTGCCTTCGCGGGCGGGTGCGTGGGGGTGGCGGAGGTGGGGGAGGGGATCGCAAACGTGTCGGTTGTCCTCGCCGGGCTGGAGGCCCGGAGGGCGGCGGGGCGGGCTGAGGCGTGCTTCGACGAGACGCTGCGGCGCAGGGGGCTCGGTGGCGCGGAGCGGATCGACGGAGTTCTCGCCACCGGTCCCTTCGACTGGCCGGTGCGCAGCGCCGTCGCCGACGGCGCGCTGCTGGTGGGCGACGCGGCGGGGTACTACGATCCCTTCACCGGGCAGGGGATCTTTCGCGCGCTCGCGGGAGCGGAGGCCGCGGCGGAGATCTCGGACGCCGCGCTCCGACGGGGAGCCGCGACGGCCGCGGCGCTGCAGCCGTACGAGCGCTTCCGCCGCTCGCAGCGGGCTTCGGTCGCACTTCAGCACCTGATCGAGGCGGTGGTCGCGCGCCCGCGATTGCTCGGCGCCGCGGCGGCACGACTCGCACTCCGTCCCCCGGCGGCGGACACGCTGATCCGGGTGGTGGGGGACCTCGCCCCCGTCCGGGCGCTCGCGCACCCACGACTCCTCCTCGACTGGATCAGCTAGCCGTATGCTCTACGACATCACGCGGCCGATTTCCGCTTCCGTCCCCGTCTGGCCCGGGGACACCCCCTTCCGGCTGGACTGGACGCTGCGTCGGGCAGAGGGGGCCTCGGTCAACCTCGCTCGCCTGGAGATGAGCCCCCACACCGGCACCCACGCCGACGCTCCCTTCCACGTCGCCGCCGACGGAGCACGGATGGCGGAGGTGCCGCTCGACGCGTACCTCGGACCCGCGCGCGTGGTGGAAGCGTGCGGCTGGCGCGAGGCGGTCGGACCGTGGATCGTTGTGGATGACGTGGAGCGGGCCCTTGCCGGCGACCCTCAGGAGCGCCTCCTCTTCCGCACCGGGTGCTGGACCGATCTGGAACGCTTCCCCGATCCCTTTCCCGGCTTCGCGCCCGACGCCGCGCGGCGACTCGTGGACGCCGGAGTGCGGCTGGTGGGGACCGACGCTCCCTCGGTGGATCCCTTCGATTCCAAGGCGCTCCCGGCGCACCACATCCTGCGCGAAGGCGGAGTCGCGAACCTGGAAAACTTGCTGCTCGACGGGGTGCCGGAGGGGGAGTACGAGCTCGTCGCCCTCCCTCTGCGGCTGGAGGGAGCCGACGCGTCGCCGGTACGGGCCGTGCTCCGCTCCCGGTGAGCTCCGGGCCCCGGGTGCTGCTCGCTCCCAACCCATCGCCGATGACGCTGGACGGGACGCGGACCTTTGTGGTGGGGCGGGATCGCCCCGTGGTGATCGACCCCGGCCCGGACGACCCCGTGCACCTCCGGGCGACGCTCGACGCGCTGGAAGGGTCCACCCCCCTCGCCATCCTGCTCACCCACCGCCACCCGGACCACGCCGACGGTGCCGAGGCGCTCGGTCGCGCGACGGGCGCCCCGGTGCGCGCCGCCGATGCCGGGAGCGGGCACGGGATCGGGGAGGGCGAGGTGATCCCGACCGACGAGGGAACCGTAAACGCTATCGCGACCCCGGGACACACGCCCGACCACCTCTGCTTCCGCTGGCGGGACGAAGAGGGGCGGAACGTCCTCTTCGTCGGCGACCTGCTGATGGGGGAGGGGGACACCACCCTGGTCGCGCATCCGGAGGGGGACCTCGGCGCCTACCTCCAGTCGCTGCGCCGCGTCGCCGCGCTGGCCCCGGATGTCCTCTTCCCCTCACACGGGCCGCCGATCCACGAGCCGGGGGAGGCGGTGCGCCGCTACCTCCGCCACCGCGTGGAGCGGGTGGAGGGCACCCGTGCCGCGCTCCGGAGGATCGGCCCCGCCGGTCTTCCGGAGCTGCTGGACGCCGTCTACGGCGACACCGTGCCCCCCGCGCTCCGCGGCGCCGCGGCGGCGTCGCTGCGCGCGGTTCTCGACCATCTGGAGCGCCTGGGAAGCGTCCGCCGGCTCCCCGACGCGCGCTTCGCCATCGTCTGACCCATGCGGCCCCCGATGACATCCCTCGACGCCGTTCTCGACCTGATCCGCCCCGAGCGGATCGACGCCCACCTGCGCTTCCTGGCGCACCCGCTGCTGGAGGGGCGGGCCCCCGGCACCCGTGGCGGCGATCTGGCCCTGGAGTACCTGCGCGCGCAGATGCGCCGCATCGGCCTCGATCCCCTCGGCGACGATCATCTGCAGCCGGTGCCGATGATCGGGATGACGGCGGAGCCTTCTCTGGCTCTCGCACTTCCGGGCGGCGGCCGGGCGGAGCCGGCGTACCGCGACGACTACGTGCTGGAGGCCGGAGTTCCCGAAACCGAGGTGTCGGTCGACGCGGAGCTGGTGTACGTCGGCTTCGGGATCACCGCGCCGGAGTGGGGGTGGGACGACTACGCGGCAACCGACGTGCGCGGCAGGGTCGTGCTGGTGCGCGTCAACGACCCTGGCACCGCAAACACACCGCATTTCTTCGCGGGGCGGGCGCTCACCTACTACGGCCGCTGGACGTACAAGTACGAGGAGGCCGCCCGCCGGGGCGCCGCCGGCGTCCTGCTCGTCCACACCGACGAGGGGGCGGGGTACGGGTGGAACGTGGTCCGCACCTCCAATACCGGCGAGCAGTTCGACCTCGCCGAGGCGCCGGAGCACGCGCTCCGGGTCCGCGGATGGGTGCGGCGCCCGGTCGCCGCCGAGCTGCTCGCCCGTGCGGGGCACGATCTCGCGGCGCTGGAGCGCGCTTCGGAGGAGCGTGGCTTCACACCGTGCCCGACCGGGATCCGGGTGCGGGCGACGGTACGCAGCACGGTGCGCGAGGTGCGGACCGCGAACGTGGTGGGCCGCCTCCCGGGTCGCCTCTCTGGGCGGGACCCGGCGCGGGGCGCGGAGGCTGTGATCGTGTCATCCCACCACGACCACCTCGGCACCGGCACCGACGAGACGGGGGAGCCGGTGGTGTACCACGGCGCCTACGACAACGCGAGCGGCGTCGCGCTGCTGCTCGCCGTCGCCGAGGCCGCGGCGTCGCTCCCGGAGCCACCTCCGCGCTCGCTCGTGTTCGTGTGCACCACCGCGGAGGAGTCGGGGCTGCTGGGTGCGGAGTGGTACACCCGCAATCCGCTCGTCCCCCTGGAGCGAACCGCGGCCGTTCTCAACGTGGATGGGGCGAACCTGCAGGGCCCGACCGACGACCTGGCGCCGCTCGGCGTGGAGCGCTCGGAGCTGGGCGAGGTCGTGCGGCGAGCGGCGGCGGAGGAGGGGATGCGGATCTCCCCCGAGCCGCACCCGGAGCAGGGGATGTTCTTCCGCCAGGACCACTTCCCTTTCGCCCGCGCGGGGGTGCCGGCGCTGGCGCTGGACCACGGCCTCGGCTTCCAGGGGCGCCCCCCGGGGTGGGGCGAGCTCTGGTACGAGGAGTTCGTGCGGGAGCACTACCACCAGCCTTCCGACGCCTACCGCGACGGGTGGGACTACGGCGGCGCGGTGCAGCAGGGGCGGGTGCTGCTGCGGACCGCCCTCGCCGTCGCCGGGATGGACGGACTCCCGCGCTGGAGCCCCGACGCGGGCTTCACGCGCCGCTGATCGGGCCGCGCCCCCTGGAAAGCGGGGAGCGGCGGCGGTAGGTTGAGCGTACACCCGCATCCCCGGCCGCCATGCTCCGTCTCCACCCGTACCAGTATCACCGCCCCCGCGCACTTCGCGAAGCGCTGGAGCTGCTGGAGCGCCACCCGGGCGCGATGCCGATCGCCGGGGGGACCGACGTGGTCCCCAACATGAAGCACCGCCTGTGGACACCGGACCACCTGGTGGCGCTCAACGGGATCGCCGAGCTTCGCGGCGTGGCGCTCGCCGACGAGGGGGGGCGGCCGTGCGACGCCGCGGAAGGGGCGACGCAGCTCGTGCTCGGCGCCGGCGTCACCCTCGCCGAAGCGGCGGCGCACCCCCTGGTTCGGCGCTTCTTCCCCTCACTCGCGGCCGCCACGGGGAAGGTGGCGGGACCGCAGCTCCGCAACCGGGGCACCCTCGGCGGCAACCTGTGCCTGGACACCCGCTGCACCTACTACAACCAGTCGTTCTTCTGGCGGGAGGCGCTCGGCTTCTGCCTGAAAAAAGACGGCGACGTGTGTCACGTCACCCGCGTGGGAAAGAAGTGCGTCGCCGCCCACTCCGCGGACACTCCGCCGGTGCTGATCACGCTCGGCGCCGTCGCGGAGTTGGTGTCACCGCGGGGGGAGCGGAGCGTCCCCGTCGCCGACTTTTTCCTGGCCGACGGCTCCTGGAACACCGTCCGCGAGCCCGACGAGCTGGTGACCCGCATCCGCATCCCGCTTCCCTCCCCGGGGCTCCGCACCGCCTACACCAAGGTGCGGCAGCGGGCCGCAATCGACTACCCGCTCCTGTCCATCGCGCTGGCGGCGGAGGTGGAGGAGGGTGGGGTGCTCCGCGAGATCTCGCTGGTGGTGAGCGCGCTGGGCGCGAAGCCCCGGGTGGTGTCCGGGCTGGAGAAGCTGGTGGGGCAGCCGCTCGGTGACGCGGCCGAGGCGGTGGCGCAGCAGGCGTTCCGCCAGTGCCACCCCCTGGAGAACATCATCGTCGATCCCGATTGGCGCCGGGCGATGGTGCCGGTGTACGTGCGCCGGGCGATGGCGGAGATCGCCCGGACCTGAGTCGCGTGGAGCCCTACGCGGCTTCCGTCCCCGCGTACATCTCCTCGATCGCTTCCCTGTAGCGCTCCTCGACCACCTTGCGCTTCACCTTCATGGTCGGCGTCAGCGTCCCGTCGTCCACGGTGAACTCTTCCGCCACCACGGTGATCTTCTTGGGCAGTTCGTAGCGCGCCAGCCCTTCCAGCCGGCTTGCCGTTTCCCGCTCCAGCAGCTCCCGCACCCGAGGATCCCGCGCGAGTGCTGCCCGGTCGGCGGCGTCGATCCCCTGCGTCTCGGCCCAGGTGGCGAGGTTCTCGAAGTCCGGAACGACCAGCAGGGTGGGGAAGGCACGGCGGTCGCCGAGCATCACCACCTGCGCCACGTACGGCGACATGGCCGCCCGGTTCTCGATGGGCTGCGGGGCGATGTTCTTGCCCCCCGCGGTGACGAGCAGGTTCTTGATACGATCGGTGATGCGGAGGTAGCCGTCGGAGTCGAACTCGCCGACGTCGCCGGTGCGGAACCATCCGTCGGCGTCGATCACCTCGGCGGTCGCTTCCGGGTTGTTCCAGTACCCCTTCATCACGTTGGGGCCGCGGGTGAGGATCTCGCCGCTGGGGTCGATGCGGACCTCCACCCCGGGAATCACGTGGCCGATGGTGCCCAGGCGGACGTGCCCCGGCCGGTTCGCCGAGATGACGGGCGAGGTTTCCGTCAGGCCGTACCCCTCGTACACAGGCAGACCCGCGGCAAAGAAGAACTTTCCCACCTCCGCGGAGAGCGGAGCCCCGCCGGAGATGAAGGTGTGGATGCGTCCACCCGTGCGGGCCTGCAGCTTGGAAAACACCAGCCGGTCGGCGAGCCGCCCCTGGAAGGCGAGCGCGCCGGCGGGCTCGCGGCCGGCGAAGCGCTCGTCCGCGATCGCCTCGCCGACCCCCTTCGCCCACATCACCAGCTTCTTCTTGATGCCGGTCGCACCCATCACCTTGGTATAGATCTTGTCGTACAGGCGCGGCACCGCGACCATCAGGTGGGGCCGGACCTCGCCCATGTTGTCGGCCACCTTTTCGATGGACTCAGCGTACGCGATGGTGGTCCCCGTGTCCCAGTAGAAGTAGTCCGCCGTCCGCTCGAAGATGTGGGAGAGCGGGAGAAAGGAGAGGGCGACATCCCCCGGGTTCGCCTTCAGCACGCCGTGCTGCTGCGCGGCGGCCACGTTGGAGGCGATGTTGAACTGCGTCAGCATCACTCCCTTGGGGTCGCCGGTGGTGCCGGAGGTGTAGATCAGCGTCGCCACGTCGTCCGGCTCCACCTCCATCGCCAGTTCCCTGAAGGGGCGTACGCTTCCGCCCTCCAGGGCGCGCCGTCCACCCTCCAGCACGTCTGCAAAGTGCTGCACCCCGGCCGCGCCGCCGGGGTCTTCGAAGGAGACCACCTGCTCCAGCCCCGGCAGCTCGTCGCGGATCTCCACGATCTTGTCGAGCTGTTCGCGGGTCGAAACGAAGATCGCGCGGGCCCCGGAGTCGCGCAGGATGTAGGCGATCTGGTTGGCGGGGAGCGTGGGATAGATGGGCACGTCGATCAGGCCGGTGCCGACGGTCGCGTAGTCGACCATGGCCCACTCGGGACGGTTCTCCGACAGGATCGCGACCCGGTCGCCCCGCTCCACCCCGGCCGCGGACAGCGCGGCGGCGAGGTTCACGACCCGCTCCTCCACCTCGCGGTGCGAAAGCGTCTTCCAGACCCCGCCCTGCTTGTGCTGCATCGCGCTGCCGCCGCTGGAGCGATCCATCCCGCCCAGGAATATTTTGGGGATCGTGTTCCTCTCTACGGGGTGGAGCGGGGTGGGGCGGGAGGTGATTTCGGCGGCCATCGGGAGCTCCTTTGCGGGGAACGGGACGGTCAGGCGGCGGGTGCCGAGCACCGGCTCGAACAAACGCTCGTATGGGGAAGATAGGGCCGCCGTGCCAGGGCAAGCAAGCACGGCCGGCGGGACGAGTCCCGCCGGCCGCTCCCGTCAGTCTTCGCCGCAGAAGCGGGCGAACGCCTCCGTCAGATCGCGGCTGATCTCATCCGCCGATCGGCCCTCGATCTGGTGCCGCTCCAGCATCATCGCCACGTCGCCGTTCTTGAGCAGCGCAATCTGCGGGGAGGAGGGTGCATAGCCGTGGAAATAGGAGCGCGCCGCCGCGGCTGCGTCCACGTCCTGGCCGGCGAAGACGGTGACGCTGCGGTCCGGGAGCACCGGGTTCCGCAGCGCCATCTCCACCGCGGGGCGGGCGTTGCGCGCGGCGCAGCCGCACACGGAGTTGACCACCACCAGCGTGGTGCCGGGGGCATCGGCGAGGGTGCGCTCCACCTCGTCGGCGGTGCGAAGCTCCTCGACACCCAGGCGGGTGAGCTCCTGGCGCATGGGGGAAACGAGCATCTCAGGGTAAGGCATACGTAAAGCTCCGGTGTTTCGTTCAGGAGGGGCGCCCGGTGATGCCGGGCGCAGGGTCACCGTGGATTCGGGGTCCAGGGCACGTCCTGTACACCACTGCGAGCGTTGGCGAGCCGTGCAAGGGTGAACAGCAGGTCCGAAAGCCGGTTCAGATAGACCAGATGGTCCTCGTCGATGTGCGCCTCGTGGGCGAGCGTGACGACGCGCCGCTCGGCGCGGCGGCAGACGGTTCGCGCCAGGTGCAGGGTGGCGGCCGCCTGTGTGCCCCCGGGGAGCACAAAGGTGCGCAGCGGCTCCAGCTCCTCCTCCGTCCGGTCGATCCACCGCTCCAGATGAGCAATGCGCCCCTCGGGGAGCTCGGGGATGGTGTCGCTGGAGCGGCCGCCGTCCTCGGGGCGTGGCGTCGCCAGATTCGCCCCCAGCGTGAACAGATCCGCCTGCACGTCGCGCAGCTCCGCAGACATCTCCATCTCGCCGGATGCGGAGAGGGAGGTGGCCGCGAGGCCGAGCAGCGAGTTCAGCTCGTCCACGTCGCCGTAGGCTTCGACGCGCGCGTGGTCCTTGCGGACGCGCTGGCCGCCGAACAGACCGGTCTCGCCCCGATCTCCGGTTCTGGTGTAGATCTTCATGGCTCCTCAGGTAGGGGGTGGAGTGCCTGCGCGGCGGGGCGGGCGAGCGACCACTCCAGCCAGAGCAGCCGCCGCAGCACCTTGCGCGGCGTCCACTCCTCGTCGTCCAGCCAGAGTGTGCGGTCGCGCGCCTCCACGGGAAGGTGCGTAAGCTGCTGGACGGCGAGCGCGAGCGCGGTATCCAGGCGGCGCACGGTGCTCCCCCCGGCGTCGGCCAGCGGGGAGGCGCCAAGACGGCTCAGCGTCCACCACTGGGCTCGCGCCAGCTCTTCCAGGACGCGGCGGACGCTCCATTCGCCCACCCAGGCGCGGTCGAGCGCGCCGTCGCCGAGGGCGCGGATCCGGGCAAGCAGCATGCCGCGCACGTCGCCCAGGCGCCGCACCCCGACGTCGATCTCGGCGTCGGAGAGCGGCGCCCGATCCCAGGCGAAGCAGACGTCGCTCGCTCCGGCCGCCACGTCGGCGTCGGTCGCGATCCACTCGTCGACCGCGACCTCCAGCTCGGTGTCCTCGGGAGGCACCCGCTCCCCCACGCGCCGCAGAAGGCCGAGCCACGCGGCGATTTCGCCGGGGAGCGCGGCGAGGGCGTCCTCGGGAGAGGTGCCGGACGCGGTGCACCCGGGCAGCCCGAAGG
>JALZKG010000143.1 GCA_030859365.1 Gemmatimonadota bacterium | reverse complement strand
CCGACTCCGCGCTGGAGCCGCTGCTCCGTATCGCCCTCGTCCCGGGGGTCGGCCCCGCCCGGCTCGCCGCACTGCTCCGCCGCTTCGGCTCGCCGGAGCGAGTGCTCGGCGCGTCCGCGCAGGAGGTGGGACGGATTCCGGGGTTCGGAGGCGAGACGGTACGCCGGCTGGGCGCCGCCGCCGAGCCTGCCGCCACCGGCCCCGTCGGCGCCTGCATGGCGCGGCTGCGGAAGATGGGGGCGGTCGGGATCACCCCGGACGACGCGTCGTACCCCGACGACTTTCGCGGGATCGCCGACGCTCCCTACCTGCTCTTCGCGGCCGGCCGCCTGGAGCTTCTCGGCAATCCCGCCATCGGGATCGTCGGCACCCGTGAACCGACGCCGTACGGACGGAGCACCGCCGCCACCCTCGCCGGTGAGCTCGCGGGCGCCGGCTTCGCGGTGGTCAGCGGGATGGCGAAGGGGATCGACGCAGCCGCTCACGAGGCCGCGCTCGACGCGCGCGGGGGCACAGTGGGGGTGCTGGGGCAGGGGATCGACGGCGTCTACCCCGCGGAGAACCGGCGCCTCTTCGAGCGGGTCCGTGGGGAGGGTTGTCTGCTTTCGGAGTACCCTCCCGGCGAAGAGCCGCGCGCCGGCAACTTCCCCCGCCGCAACCGCCTGATCGCCGCGCTCAGCGCGGGCGTGCTGGTGGTGGAGATGGCCGCCCGCAGCGGGGCACAGCACACCGTCAACTACGCGCTGGAGCAGGGCAAGGAGATCTTCGCGGTCCCGGGGCCGATCGGCTCGGCGACCAGCGCGGGGACCAACCAGATGCTCAAGGACGGCGCGCGCCTCGTGACTGGCGTTCAGGACATCCTGGAGGAGCTTGGCGGGGTGGGCACCCTATCGGCGTCCCCTCGTGCGCCTCGCCCGGAAATCCCGGCGCCGACGGAGCCCGCGGAGCCGGAAGGGCTGTCGGCCGAGGAGCGTCGGGTGTTCGCCGCGCTCGGCCCGGATCCGCTCCACGTCGATCCGCTCGGGAGCGCCGCGGGTCTCCCTCCGGGACAGCTTCTCCCCGCCCTGCTCGCCCTGGAGCTGCGCGGCGTGGTAGAGGCGCTCCCCGGCAAGCACTTCCGGCGCTCGTGACGCATCCCGCTCCGCCGCCGGCGTCGCTCTACCTCCACGTCCCGTTCTGTGCGCGTCGGTGCAGCTACTGCGACTTCGCGGTCCAGGCCACCCGGCGTCCCCCGGTGGAGGAGTGGCTCGACTCGGTGGAGGGGGAGCTGCGGCTGCAGCGGGAGGTGTACGGATGGAGCGAGCGGCTCCCGCTCCGCACACTCTACGTGGGCGGGGGAACCCCGTCGCTGCTGGGTCCGGGAGCGATGGGCGCGCTCGCCGAGCGGCTTGCGTCCTTCGTCGACCTGGCCGCTGTGTGCGAGTGGACCGCCGAGGCGAACCCCGAAAGTTTCAGCGCCGAACTCGCCGCCGATTGGCGCGCCGCCGGGGTGAACCGCGTCTCCCTCGGGGTGCAGAGCTTTCACGCGCCCGCGCTGCGCTGGATGGGCCGGCTCCACGGCCCGGAGGGTCCGGCGCGCGCCGTTCTCGCCGCGCGCGCCGCCGGCATCGACGACGTCAGCGTGGATCTGATCTTCGGCCTCCCGGACCGGCTCGGCCGCTCCTGGGCCGAGGATCTGGAACGGGCGCTGGAGCTGGAGCCGACGCACGTCTCCCTCTACGGTCTGACCGCGGAGGAGGGGGCTCCGCTCGGCCGCTGGGTGCGGGAGCGCGGCGAGCGGCTCGCGGACGAGGCGCGCTACGCCGACGAGTACCTGCTCGCGCACGAGCGGCTGGTCGCGGCGGGGTGGACGCACTACGAGGTTTCCAACTTCGCACGGCCGGGACGTGCCTCGCTGCACAACCGGGTGTACTGGACCGGCGAGGCATACGCGGCGCTCGGACCCGGCGCACACGCCTTTCTGCCGCCGCGCCGCGTCTGGAACCTGCGCGGGTGGGACGCGTACAGGGAGGCGGTCCGGAGCGGTCGCCTGCCCCTGGACGGGGAGGAAACGGTGCGTGCGGCGGATGCACGGCTGGAGCGCTGCTGGCTCGCGCTCCGCACCCGCGAAGGGCTGCCCTGGCACGAGCTTTCGCCGGCCCAGCGGGAGATCGCCGGCGGGTGGACGCACCGCGGGTGGGCCACCCCGTCCCCGGACGCGCTCCGGCTATCCGCCGAGGGGTGGCTCGTGCTGGACCGCCTCGCCGCCGACCTCGCGGAGGCGGGAGAACCCGCCTTCGCGGCATGAAGCGCGTTCCCCGACCCATGGCCATGTACGGAGCACCTCAGCACGCCCTGCCGGGATCCGCGCGATGAGCGGCGAAACGCTGTCGGAGCGGGAGCACACGGTGCTCGAGGCGGTCATCCGCACCTACGTGGAGACGGCGGAGCCGGCGGGGAGCCGCGTCGTGGCCCGCCGCTTCCAGCTGGGGATCTCTCCCGCCACGGTGCGCAACACCATGAGCGATCTGGAGGAGAAGGGGTACCTGTACCATCCCCATACCTCCGCGGGCCGGGTTCCTACGCAGCGGGCGTACCGCTTCTTCGTGGATTCGCTGATCGAGGCGCCACGTCTTTCCGCGGCGGAGCGGCTCGCGATCCGGGGCGAGCTGGCGGGGCCGGAAACGACCGGCGTCGAGCAGGTCGTTCGCCGCGCGGCCCAGGTGCTCGGTCTGATCACGCAGGAGCTCGGCATCGCGATCGACCCTCAGCTGGACAGCGCGGCGCTGGATCGTCTGGAGCTGATCCCCCTTTCGGAGGGGAAGGTGCTGCTGGTGCTCGCCCTCCGCTCCGCGGGCGTCCGGACGGTGTACGTGGACATCCCCGCCCACGTGGCCCCCGCCGCGCTGGCCTCCGTGGCACGGGTGCTGAACGAGCGCCTGGCGGGGCTTCCGCTGCAGGAGATCCGCGCCACCCTCCCGGAACGGCTCCGGGACTCGCTGGCCGGTGACGACCCGCACGCCTCGGAGCTGCTCAACGTCTTCCTCCAGTCGGCTGACGAGTGGCTCCGGGTCGCGCCCGGAGCCGGATCGGAGCTGCACCTTGGACGCGCGTCGGTTCTCGCGCTGCAACCGGAGTTCGCCAGCGGAGAGCGTCTCAAGGAGTTGATCGAGCTGACGGAGCGGCGGGATCTGTTGCGCGAGGTTCTGGGGGAACGGATCGGGCCGCAGCGGCTTCAGGTGACGATCGGCCAGGAGCACGGCCATGCGCACCTCGCGAGTCTCGCCGTCGTCACCTCCGAGTACCGGGTGGGCGCCCTCAAGGGGGTGATCGGCGTGATCGGGCCCACCCGGATGCCGTATGAGCGCGTGATCGCATTGGTCGAAAGCACATCGCTGTTGATGACGGAGATTCTTGAATAGATGAGACGATGAGAGACTATTACGAGGTTCTCGGCGTGGCCCGTGACGGCGACGCCGACGCGGTGAAGAAGGCGTACCGGAAGCTGGCGCTCCAGTACCACCCCGACCGCAACGGGGGAGACAAGGGAGCGGAGGACAAGTTCAAGGAGGCGACCGAAGCGTACGAGATCCTGCGGGATCCCGAAAAGCGCGCCGCCTACGACCGCTACGGCCACGCCGGAGTCAAGGGCGCCGGCGCCGGAGGCTTTGGAAACGGATACGCCGGCTTCGGCTTCGAGGACGCCCTCAACGTCTTTATGCGCGACTTCGGCGGCTTCGGCGGCCTCGAAGAAATGTTCGGCGGCCGCCATCGCGGCGGGGGCGGCCGGGTCCAGCGTGGCAAGGACCTCCGCGTCCGGCTGGCAGTCACCCTCGCGGAGGTCGCGACCGGGGTTCGCAAGACGCTGCGCGTCAAGGCGCTGGACCCCTGCGATCCGTGTGGAGGCACCGGCTCGGCGGACGGGACCGCTCCGGCTCCGTGCCAGACGTGCGGGGGGAGCGGCGAGGTGCGCCGCGTCCAGCGCAGCGTGTTCGGACAGATGGTCACGGCCTCCGTCTGCCCCACCTGCCAGGGAGAGGGCCGGACCGTACAGGACCCCTGCGGCGTCTGCCACGGCGATGGAAGGCAGCGGATGGACCGGACGCTGGAGGTGGAGATCCCCGCCGGCGTCGATTCGGACAACTACCTGACTCTTCGAGGGCAGGGAAACGTCGGCCCGCGGAACGGTCCGCGCGGGGACATTCTGGTGGTGATCGGGGTGGAAGAGGATCCACGCTTCGCGCGCGACGGTGCGGATCTGATCTGCGACCTGCCGGTCTCCTTCAGCCAGGCGGCCCTCGGCGCCGACCTGGAGGTGCCTACCGTCCACGGCACCGAGCCGCTTCGCATCCCGGCGGGGATGCAGGGGGGAACCGTGCTCAGCCTCCGCGGGCGGGGGCTCCCCCACCTCGGCGGCGGTGGACGGGGAGATCAGCACGTCCGCATCCGCGTGTGGACTCCCAGCGAGCTGTCCGCGGAACAGGAAGAGCTGTTCCGCCGTCTCGCCGAGGTGGAGGGCCCGCTCCCCGGGGGCGAGGACCGTGGCTCCCGCCCCCGCTTCTGGGAGCGCGTCAAGGAGGTCTTCGCCGCCTGATGGCGCCGAAGCGCTGGCTCGTTCTGGAGGCTCGGGTCGCGGCGCCCGAGCTGCGAGCGCTCGCAGCCGAGGCGCTGCTCGCGCTCGGTGGGGGCGCGGTGGAGGAGCGCGGCGAGTGGTTGGTCACCTACCTGCCTGCTCCCCCCGCGCTGGACGCGTTCCTGGGGGAGGCGCGGATCCGCCTGAGGGATGCGGTTCCCGGTGCCGACTACGTCCAGCTCGACTGGCGCTGGCAGGAGGACGAGGACTGGGCGCTCCGCTGGAAACAGGGGCTGGAGCCGCGCAAGCTGTCCGCCCGCCTGGTGGTCAAACCCAGCTGGACCGATTGGGACGCCGCGCCGGGCGAAACGGTGATCGAGGTGGACCCGCAGATGGCGTTCGGGACCGGGGAACACGCCACTACCCGTGGCTGCCTGCGCCTGCTGGACGGCTGCATCCGACCGGGCGACCGGGTGCTGGACGTGGGCTCCGGCTCGGCGATCCTGTCGATCGCGGCGGGGCGTCTCGGGGCGCGGGAGGTCCGCGCGGTCGAGTACGACCCGGACGCCAACCTGAATGCCCGACCCAACGTGGCCGCAAACGGCGTCGCCGACCGCGTCCGCATCGTCGAGCAGATGGCCGATCCGCGGCTGCTCGCGGAGCTGGGCGACTTCGACCTCGTCCTGGCAAACATCCTCAGCGGCATCATCCGTCCGCTTCTTCCGGCCTTTCGGGACGCGCTCCGGGCTGCTCTCGACGGCCGC
>JALZKG010000110.1 GCA_030859365.1 Gemmatimonadota bacterium | reverse complement strand
ATCGTTCGTGAGCACCCGCTCGATCCGCTCCCGCATCTCCGGAGTTCCATCCGCGACGATCACCTGCCCCGCGTGCAGCGAGTTACCGATCCCCACGCCGCCGCCGTGGTGAAACGACACCCAACTGGCCCCGCTCGCCACGTTCACCAGGGCGTTGAGGATGGCCCAGTCGGCGATGGCGTCGCTGCCGTCCTTCATCGCCTCCGTCTCGCGATAGGGAGAGGCGACGGAGCCGGTGTCCAGGTGGTCGCGGCCGATGACGATCGGCGCCTTCAGCTCGCCGCTCGCCACCAGATCGTTGAGCGCCACGCCGAAGCGCGCGCGCTCCCCCTGCCCCAGCCAGCAGATGCGCGCGGGTAGGCCCTGGAAGGCGATGCGCTCGCGGGCGTGGGTGATCCAGCGGCGCAGGTGTTCGTCCTCCGGGAAGAGTTCCAGGACGAGCCGATCGGTCCGGTAGATGTCCTCCGGATCTCCGGAGAGCGCCACCCAGCGAAAGGGACCCTTGCCGAGACAGAAGAGGGGACGGACGTAGGCGGGGACGAAGCCCGGGAAGGCGAAGGCCTCTGCGTAGCCGGCCTCCTGCGCCTGTCCGCGAAGGTTGTTGCCGTAATCGAAGGTGATCGCGCCGCGCCGCATCAACCCCACCATCGCCTCGCAGTGGACCCGCATGGAAGCCATGGAGCGGCGTAGATACTCCGTCGGATCGGCGATGCGGAGCTCCGCGGCGGCCTCTACCGAGAGCCCGGCGGGGATGTAGCCGGCCAGGGCGTCGTGGGCGCTGGTCTGGTCGGTCACCACATCGGGCACCACCCCGCGTCGCAGGAGCTCGGGGAGGACCTCCGCGCAGTTCCCCACCAGCCCCACCGAGAGCGGCTCGCCCTTCCCGCACGCCTCCCTCACCCAGGCGAGCGCTTCGTCCAGGTCGCTACTCATCCGGTCGCAGTACTTAGTCTCGATCCGGCGCTCGATGCGGCCGGGATCGGCGTCCACGCAGAGGATCACTCCGTCGTTCATGGTGGCCGCGAGCGGCTGCGCGCCCCCCATCCCCCCCATCCCCCCGGTGAGGATCCAGCGTCCGCGCAGGGAACCGCCGAAGTGCTCCCTCGCCACCGCACCGAAGGTCTCGTAGGTGCCCTGGAGGATCCCCTGCGTGCCGATATAGATCCACGACCCGGCCGTCATCTGGCCGTACATGGTGAGCCCCTGCCGCTCCAGCTCGCGGAAGATATCCCAGGTGGCCCAGCGGGGGACGAGGTTGCTGTTGGCGATGAGGACGCGAGGGGCGTGCGTGTGCGTCCGGAGCACGGCGACCGGCTTCCCCGACTGGACGATCAGGGTCTCGTCGTCGCCAAGCGTCTCCAGCGTGCTGACCATGGCATCGAAGGCCTCCCAGGAGCGCGCGGCGCGGCCGGTGCCGCCGTAGACGACCAGATCCTCGGGACGCTCCGCGACCTCCGGGTCGAGGTTGTTCATCAGCATGCGCAGCGCCGCCTCCTGCTGCCACCCTCGGCAGCGGAGCTCGGTTCCGCGGGGGGCGCGGACGACGCGGGGGGGAGCGCTTTGCTCGGTCATGGATCGTGGTCAGAAGCGCGGTTTTCCGGCGATCCGATGCGAGAGAAGGCGCCAGCTCGCACCATCTCCGCCGCGGCCTCGATGTCGGGCGCGAGCACGCGGTCCTGCTGCAGCGCCGGCACCCGTTCCCGCAGCAGGGAGTGCGCGCGCTCCACCCCGCGCCCCGCCCGGAGCGGCCGGTGGAACTCCAGCGCCTGCGCCGCGCAGAGCAGCTCGATCGCCAGCACCACCTCCGCGTTCCGCAGCACCTTCCGCAGCTTCACCGCCGCGTGGGCGCCCATGGAGACATGGTCCTCGCGGTTGGCGCCGGTGGGGATGGAGTCTACGCTCGCGGGGTGGGCGAGGAGCTTGTTCTCGCTGACCAGCGCCGCGGCAGTGATCTGCGCGAGCATCAGCCCCGAGTTGACGCCGGGGTCGGGGGTGAGAAAGGCGGGGAGGCCGGAGAGGTCCGGGTTCACCAGACGCTCGGTGCGCCGCTCGGAGATGGAGGAGAGGTCGGCGAGCGCCATCGCGGTCAGATCGAGCACCTGCGCCACCGGCTGCCCGTGGAAATTGCCGCCGCTGATCACCCTCCCCTCCTCCCCCTCGTCGGGAAAGATGAGCGGGTTGTCGGTGGCGCTGTTGGCCTCCGTCTCCAGCACGCCGCGCGCGTACGCGAACGCATTGCGCGCGGCGCCGTGTACCTGGGGCATGCAGCGGAGCGCGTAGGCGTCCTGCACGCGAGGATCCCCGTGGCGGTGCGATTCCCGGATCTCGCTCTCCTCCAGGAGATGGCGGAGCCGTTCGGCGCTGGCGATCTGCCCCGGGTGGGGGCGAGCGCGCTGGAGCGCGGGGTGGAAGGCATCGGGGGTGCCGCGGAGCCCCTCTAGCGACATCGCGCCGGCGACCTCCGCGGTCTCCACCAGCCGCTCGGCGCCGAGGAGAGCGAGGGCGCCGAGCGCGGTCATGAACTGCGTCCCGTTGTTCAGCGCGATCCCCTCCTTGGCCTGCAGCCGCAGCGGCTCCAGTCCCGCGCGCCAGAGCGCTTCGGCTCCGGAGAGGATCTCTCCCTCCACCTCCGCCGCGCCCTCTCCGACCAGCACCAGCGCCAGATGGGAGAGCGGCGCCAGATCGCCCGAGGCGCCGACGGAACCCTGCTCGGGGATGACCGGGTGGACGCGCCGGTTGAGGAGCTCGAGGAGGAGCTCGACGACCTCGGGACGGACACCCGAGAAGCCTTTGGCGAGGACGTTGGCGCGCAGGAGGACCATCGCCCGGCACTCCTCGCGGGGGAGCGGCGGGCCCACTCCACAGGCGTGACTGCGGATCAGGTTGATCTGCAGTTCCTCCAGCCGGTCCGCGGGGACGGCGATCTCCGAGAGCCGGCCGAAGCCGGTGGTCACCCCGTAGACAACCTCGCCACGCTCCACCGCCCGCTCCACCACCTGCCGCGAGCGCAGCATTCGCTCGCGTGCGGCGGGTTCCAGCACGACGCCGGTCGCGCCCCTCGCGATGCGTTCGAGCGCCTCCAGGGAGAGGGTCTCACCATCGATGGAAATGTGCTCCACTCTGCTCCCGGGGATGGGGTTCGGGGAGCGTAAGATAGGCGGGGGAACGCGGAGGTACAACCGAGGGAGGGAGGGCACCGTCGACGAAGCAATGGACGACGGATCGTGCCGCACCGCCGGGTCGCGGCGCATCGTCCGGTACTCTGTATTATAAAGTACTTGACAATCCACGTTACTTCACGGATATTTGCCGATGCGCGCGGAGTGGGAGGAAAATGCATCGGTTCTCGATCAGGAAGGCCCCGCACGGCTCTCCACATCGAGCTGGAACTGGCTTACTCCCTCCATTCCTCACCTTACCATCTCCATCAGAGGAATCATGGCAGACCACGGAAGCGGCAAAAACGAGCAGCTCGGCGGCAAGATCGAGGCGACACAGCACCACCAACCGGCGTTGATCTGGACCGCCGCCGTCGCGGTCGCGGCCCTGGGAAACTGGATGCTGTTCGATTGCATGCCCGGGATCAACTGGGTTTTGTGGACCACCGCGGCAGTGGCGGGTCTGTTTGCTTTCGTCCGCCAACGCCGCTCGGCCGGCGCCGTCGCGTTCGTCGGCGGTCTCGCGATGGTGATCGCGGGCGCGGCGGCCGTTACCGCCAACGAGGTCATGCAGGTCCTGATCGTCGCGACAGTCTTATTGCTCCTGGCGATTCAGATGCTGCTGACCGCCTGCCCATCCCCGCGATCCGTTACCGCGCGCTTCGCCGCCAGCGCTCCCTTCGTGGCGCTCCGCGGGGCCGTGTATCAGACGCTGCGGCTGAGCGTCTCGGCCAGCCATCTCATCCGATCGGCCCGCGCCCGCGCCTGGGTTCGCGGCGTCGCCATCACCCTCCCGGTGCTGGTGGCTTTCGCCCTGCTGCTGTCGGGGGCGGACCCCGTCTTCGCATCCTGGCGTGAGGCCGCCAGTGGCCTCGTTTCGAGCTGGGAGTTCGTGCCACGAGTCCTGTTCTTCGTGGTCATGCTCGGGATCGTCCTCGGCGCTTACGGATACGCCTCCGTGGAAGCGCCTGGGCCGGTTCCCGCAACCGATCGGGCGCCCGTACGTTGGTGGGGATCCACCGAGCGGCTGATGCTGCTGGGCGGGGTCGCCGCACTCTTCTGGCTCTTCCTGGTGCTGCAGGTCGGCTATCTCTTCGGCAACCTCCCGCGGATCGCCAGCTCGGGAATGACCTTCGCGGAGCATGCGCGGCGCGGCTTCGGCGAGCTGTCCATCGTGGCGTCCGCGAGCGCCGCCCTCATCGTCGTCTCCGAGAGATTTGGCAGATACGATGGGCACGAACGCATCCTGCGTTTTCTGACCTTCGCGGTCATCGTCGCCGTGCTCCTGCTGCTCGGCTCTGCCTTCCACCGCGTATGGTTGTACGAGGCCGCGTACGGCTTCACCACCGCAAGGCTGTACGCACAGGTCTACATGGGCGGCGTCGCGGCCGGCCTCGGGTTGTTGATTCGCGAGGTCGCTGGCCGCTTCGACACGGGCCGTCTGTTCCGGCGCGCGGCAGGGGCGGCGGTGATCCTCTTCATCTGTCTCGCCTACTGGAACCATGAAGGATGGATCGCCCGCCACAACCTCGACCGCTTCGCGAGCACGGGGAAGCTGGACGTCGTCTATCTGACACAGGATCTGTCACCCGACGCCATCCCCGCGATCGCGGAGCGATTGCCCTCGCTTCCCGAGCCCGTGCGCTCCGAGATCCGTCGCGGCGTGCTGGAACGCCACGCCACGCGCACCGGCGCTCAGGAGCGTGCCTGGTTCGAGTGGAATCTGGCAACCAGCAGAGCGCGCAAGGCGCTGGAAGCAAGCTTCGCCTCTCCCCCACTTCGGGGCACGGATGGCTCGAGCGCTTTCGCACCCTAACCCTGACCGGCCGGCCCTACGGCTCCTGCGCTACGTTTGTCGGCAACCCCACGGAGCTCTGGAGGTGACGCAGTCGGGCTCGCCGTGGATGAAAG
>JALZKG010000059.1 GCA_030859365.1 Gemmatimonadota bacterium | reverse complement strand
GAGTCGGGCGGCGCCGGGGCGGAGCGCGTACCACAGCGTTCCCGCCGTGCAGATCACCTCCGGATCGGACGACGACCAGCGGGAGACCGACCCGACGACCGGGGCGGCGTCCGCACGCCAGGCGGTGCCGGGCGGCATCACGCTCGGCAGAATGTACGGCGCCTCCTCCGCTGGGGCCCGTGCCGCGGACCACGTTCCTGGGGCTCCAACGGGCGCGAAGCGGACGACCGCGAACGCGCCCGCCGCAAAGAGGATCGCGGCGACGGCCCCCAGTCGACGTCGGGACAGGGTGCTACGCCGCAAGCGCCAGCAGCGTGGACGCCATCGCCGCGAGCCCCGCCGCGCCGAGCGCGAGCGGGATCTGCGTGGTCACGTGGTCCATCAGGTCCCCGCCGCACGCCAGGGCGGACAGGATGGTGGTGTCGGAGATGGGCGAGCACTGGTCCCCGAAAACCGCGCCGCCCAGCACCGCGCCGAAGCAGAGCGAGACGTAGAACTGGTCCGGGTCGATGGCGTAGGCGAGCGGCATGGCGATGGGGAAGACCACCGCATACGTCCCCCACGACGAGCCGATGGAGAAGGCGACCGCCATGCACAGCGCCATCAGGATGGCCGGGAGGAGCACCGGCTGCACCAGTTGCGCGGTGCTATCCACGATGAAGGCGGCGGTGCCGAGCGCCTTGGAGACCCCGCCCAGGGTGACGGCGAGCGCAAGGATCAGCGCCCCGACCGTGACCCCTTTGCACCCGTCCACGAAGCCCTCCATCGCGCCGCGCAGCTCCATCCCCTTTGCGATGGCGAGGCCGAACGCGGCGAGCACCGCCAGCCCGAACGCCTCCGCGATCCGCACCTCCCCGGTGATGAAGAAGGGGATGATGGCGACGCCGAGCAGCGTCCCCATCGGCACCAGGAAGTCGTCGATTCCCGTGCGGTACCCCTCGGGCACCCGCAGCGTGGTCAGCTCGTCGGCCGCCACCGGGCGGGCGCCGGGTGCGTTCAGCTCGCCGGTCTCCCGCGCTCGCCGGGCCGCCCGGCGCATCTTGCCGCCGGTCCAGGGGAGCCAGCCCAGCGCGAAGAGGAGAGTGAACAGGACGGCGAAGATGCCGTAGAAGTTGAAGGGGATGGCGCGGAAGAAGAACGCGACCGACGCTTCTTCGGTCGCGAAGAGCGGCGTGGTACCGAGCACCAGCCCCGAAACGTAGAGCGGCCAGGCATTGAAGGGGATCACCGACGCGATGGGCGACGCGGTGGAGTCCACCAGGTAGGTGAGCTCCTCCTTGGAGACGCGGTGCGCGTCCGTCACCGGTCGCACGGTGGTGCCGGCGAGGATGGTGGAGATGGTGCCGCCCTGATGGAAGACGATCCCCATTAGCCAGGCGAAGAAGCGCGCCGAGCGTGGCCCCCGGACGATGCCGCGCCCCGCCCACTCCGCGAAGGCGAGCGCCCCGCCGGTCCGGGTCCACAAACCGATCAGTCCGCCGAGCGCCCACAGGTACACCAGCAGGATGGTGGCGAACGAGGTGCTGCCGATGTTGGGGAGCAGAAACGCCTGGATGATGTTGAGCTGGCCGCTCACCACCCCGCCCACCACCACGCCGACGAAGAGCGAGGAGATCACCTCGCGGGTGACGAAGACGAGGAGCAGCGTGGACAGCGCCGGAAGAAGGCTCCAGATCCCCAGGTGCTGCCCCTCCTCCGGCGGCTCTCCCGCGCCAAAGAACCAGAAGCCGAGCAGGACCGCGACGGCGGTCAGCCCCTTCGCCCAGCGCTGCATGCGCGCGCGGAGGGAGTCGCCGGGAGTGGGGCCGGTCCCTGTGTCCTGCGAAGGGCGAGCGGGCACGGAGGGGGAGGATGGGGGGTTGTGAACGCCAGCCGGGGCAGCGGCGTCCCCGCGCCTCGCGCTCGGCAAGGTAGCAGCGCCGGTGCTACCGCAGCAACGTTTCCACGCGATGGGCGTGTACCATCTCGTCCGGGGACTCCCATTCGCTGAACCCCAGCAGCTTGTACTGATCGATGAGCACCGTGGCGCCGTGGACCGCGGTCAGCCCGACGAGCGCATCAAAAGCGGCCCGGATCATCCTGGGCGGCATCATCCGATCCCCAGCGTTTTCCGGTCTTCCACGCTGAGCAGATGGTGGTACTCGGGGTGGTTGCGTACGAAGTCGGCCACGAAGGGACAGACCGGGGCAACGCGGACGCCGCGGCGTTGCGTATCGTCGAGCGCCCCGCGGATCAGGGCGCTCCCGATGCCACGCCCCTGTATGTCGGCGGGCACCTCGGTGTGGGTGAAGGCGAGGGAGCCGGCGCGCTCCTGATAATCAGCAAAGGCGGTGTGGCCATCCACCTGCAGCTCGTAGCGGCTCGCCTCCGGGTTGTGGAGGACGTCGCGGGAGTTTGGAGTCATGTCGCGCATCCGTTGTGTCGGGGAGGGGAATCGGCCGTCGTCCGTGGTGGCAAGGCGTGGACCAGCGCCGGAGCGGCGCCGATTGTGCGGGGGCTCGGGTCTCCCCGTTCCGTTCCCCAACGCGCAAAGGAGACTCGGTGGAAGAAAAGATGACGCAAACGCCTTCCGGGCTGCACTTCCGCGACGACGAGGAGGGCACTGGGCAGGAGGCGAAGCGCGGCGACCACGTGGTCGTCCACTACACCGGACGGCTGCAAGACGGCACCAAGTTCGACAGCAGCCGGGACCGGGGCGACCCGTTTTCCTTCCCCCTGGGGGCGGGCACGGTGATTCGCGGTTGGGACGAGGGGGTGGCGGGGATGAAGGTGGGAGGAAAACGGACGCTGGTGATCCCGCCCGATCTGGGGTATGGCGCCCGCGGAGCCGGCCGGGCGATCCCGCCGGACGCGACGCTGGAGTTCGAC
>JALZKG010000045.1 GCA_030859365.1 Gemmatimonadota bacterium | reverse complement strand
TCACCCTTTTCGAGAAGATCGAGATCTCACAAGCACTTACCGGATCCAGCTACGCTTCTACAGACGCGATAATTCGTAACCAGTTGCTACTCTTCGACTTCTGACCGGACACTACTGGGAGCGGCTGGCAAATCTGTGAAATAGCAAACCAGGAAACACGGCTCTGCAAGGTCCCGAGGAGAAAGGGATCGGGTGCGGGGATGATGTACCCGGTATTCGCAATGTAAACCTTCGATTCACCCCACGAGAAGCGGGGGAGCTTTGCGATGTCCGGCCAGAAGATTTTCGGCTGCTCGAAGGCGAGGTGATAATCGATAGAGTCCTGAATTTCGTACCATTTGTACGAGCCCGGTTTGCGACCAGGCCAGGTCTTCCGACCATTCCACTCGGCGGGCCGGGGCTCCAACTGCTCACGGAATTCGCCGAGGTACCCCGCGACCGCCGGATAAGCGTCGAGGTCGATCCCTCTCCGAGTGAAGACAAGCCACCGCCCTTCGTCTTCCTGATACCAGGGCCGCAGATCCTGGCCCTGTAGCACCGGCTTGATGATCTCCGCACTCCGCGGGTCGGCCCTCATCAGCCGGTCGCGGATCTCCTGGTCGATGATGAAAACCTCGTTCAACCCAGTTGTAATCCCTCGATATAGTTGTCCGTCCACCACCTCCAAGAGCGGTGTACCCGTCCGCATAACCTTGTCGATCAGCCGGGTGTGGGACGCCGGTTGGAATGTCCACTCCGCTTGCACGAGCGCGGCCGGGTCGCAGTCGAACCCGTGCTCCTCGACGGCGTCGCCGAGCGACTTCGGGATCTCGCCATCGATGAACAGACTGCGAAACGGTGCGGCCTGCTCACCGCGCCGCAACACCACGATGGAGGGGCGGACCATCTCCGCGTCCTCAAAGGGCTGGTTCTCCCCGAAATCGATCACGCTCTCCATCTGCGCGAGGGTGGGGAGCAGCTCGCGGAACGCGGTGGCGAAGTTCGCCCGCGCGAACGTGCCCGATGAGATATAGGCCAGCCGCCCTCCCTCACGCAGGATTCTGAGTCCCTGCTCGAAAAAGTACAGGTACAGATCGGCTACGCCGTGGTAGGACGCAAAGCTGTTCTCCAGGAACGGCTTGAGCGGGGTTAGCTTTTCCTGCCGCACGTACGGCGGGTTGCCGATCACCGCGTCGAAGCCGGGGTTTGCCTTCCAGCGGGCGAGCGCCAGCTCCACGAACACCTCCGGAAACTCCAGGTCCCAGTGGAAGAAGTGGTGCACGCCGGACAGCTCGGCCGCCCGCTTCAGCGCCTCGCGCTGCGGCTCCGCGAAGTCGGCCCCCACCCCCTTCGCGGCGGCGAGCACCTCCTGCCCGTGCAGCGTCGCCAGCTCCTGGGCGCGCCGGTTCCCGAAGGCGCGCGAAGTCCACAGATCCAGCAGCCGCTTGTACGGACCCACCGCCCCCTCGAACTCCGCGAAGCGCTCGGCGCTGTGGGCCACCTCCTCGAAGGTGGCGTCCGTGGTGTTGCCCACGTCGCGCATCAGCGCCGTCGCCTGGAGCAACCCGGCGAAGGGGCCGCCGAAGACGTCGAACTGTCCGGTGTCGCTCGCCTCCAGCCCCGCGCGCATGGCCTGCACCGTGGTGCCCACCAGCGAGTTGCCCGTCTTGAGGTGGTGATCCAGAAAGGAGAGCGGCGCGCCGACGGTGAAGGAATCCAGCCAGAGCGAAAGCTTCGCCAGCTCGGTCGCCATCGGGTTCAGATCCACGCCGTAGATGCAGCGCTTCATCACCATCCGCTTGAGCAGGTTGGTGTCGCGCAGGTGCCCCGCGTCCACGCGAATCCCCTGCTCCGCCAGGTTAACGACGATCTGCTCGCGGATCTCGGCGATGCGCTCCAGCACCGGGTTCTCCGGAAACTCGTTCAGCAGCGCGATCCATCGCTCGGTGAGCCAGTTGGCGGCGTATACCAGAAAGTGCCCGCTCCCCATCGCCGGGTCGCACACGCGGATGCCGAGCAGCGTGTCCACCGCTTGCGGCTCCAGCGTCTTCAGCTCGCGCCGGAGGGCGCCCGCCTCGATCGTCCAGCGCGACACGGCGGCATCGGACCGCTTGGGGTCGGCGGCGAGCTTCGCCCCGATCTCCCGGAGCCGGCTCCGCTTCGGCCCGATCTCCTCCATCAGCATCCGGAAACGCGCCTCCCGCTCCGCCACCGCCGGGCCGACGGTGTGGGCGACGATGTACTCCACCACGTAGTGCGGCGTGTAGTACGAGCCGGTCGCCTTGCGCTCCCCCTTGTCGTTTTCCAGGGTCGGCGCCCCGTCCGGCCCCGGGCGCAGGCGGAACTCCAGCAGCCCCTCGTAGAGGGAGCCGAGCTGCTCGACGCTGAGCGCCTTGTAGTCGATGAAGCGCCCCTCCGCGTCGCGCGAGAGCCGGTCCAGCGCGCCCAGGAGGAATGCGTCCGCCACGCTGTGGGTGGCGAGAAAGCGATTCTGTGGATGGTCGGCGCGGAACAGGCCGCCGTTGTAGCGTGGGATGGCCAGCGCCGGATCGCCCTGGTCGATGATGAGAAAGAGCCCGGCGAGGTCGTTCCACACGTCCGTGGACACCGTGCTGAGAAGGCGCCCCTCCCGCAGGTGGTCCGCCACCTTCTGGCGGATGCGGCTCAGGGAGTAGCCGTAGTAGCCGTCGCGGTCGTCCACCGGGAGGAGGCCGCGCGCCTCGGCGTGCAGCACGAAAAGGATGCGGTACAGCAGGCGGAGCGTGCCGGCGTAGACCTCTTGCAGCGACTCTTCCGTGTCGGCGGGGAGGCCGCGGCGGCGGCGCCCTTGCACGAAGCCGCGGGCCAGCTCCGGAAAGACCTCACGGAAGATGAGCCCCTTGAGCCGCACCTCCACCTCCGCCCCGTACTCCACCGAGCCGCGGTGCACCGCGTCCACGAACGCCTCGCCGGTGCGCGGGTCCGGCTGGAAGGCGGCGGCGCGGAAGAAGAGCCAGAAGTAGCGGAAGGTTTCCTCGTCCCCCTCCTCCAGCACGCTGGGGAGGTCCACGGCGTAGTAGGTGTCAATACGCGAGCGGGCGCGCCCCGAGTAGAGGCGCCACTCCCGCCCGTTGGTGAGGATCCCCCACTCGACGCCGGTGGCCATCAGGTAAGCGACGATCTGGAAGGCGGGGTTGGCGTTGGACAGGTCGCGCGCGTCGCGCAGCTTGCGGTCAAGCGGGCGCTCCCAGTATTTGGCGTCCGCCACCGCGGCGACGTGCGCGTAGTACGCACGCTCGTCGCCCCGCGCCGCCTGCGCCGCGCTCTTCTCCGCCTCGCCGATGAAGAGCGAGTAGTCCGGCCAGTTGGTGCGCCGCTCCGCGCCGGTCACCGCGGTCTGCACCTCGTACGTCCACCCGAGCGCGTCCACCAGCACCGGCCGGATCCACTCGTCCTCGGCCTGCGCCTCGCTCAGCGCGGGGAGGCGGCCGGCGCGGTCGGCGTACAGCGTCCGCAGCCGCTGCCACGCGGCGGTGCGCTCTGCCGCATCCGCGTTCCAGGCGGGGTGCGCGGGAAGCCGTTCGGCAAGGTAGTGGTCGGAAAAGAGGGAGCGGTTGTCGAACACGAAACCAGGCATTACCAGACCTCCGCCCCACTCGCCGCGAGCCAGATCCCGAGCAGCCGCTCCAGCCCCGCCGCGTCCTCCGCGTCGAAGCGGCCGGGGCTCGGGCTGTCGATATCCAGCACCCCGAGCAGTCGTCCGTCGTGGAGGAGCGGAATGACCACCTCGGAGCGCGAGCCGGCATCGCAGGCGATGTGGCCCGGAAAGGCGTTCATGTCCTCCACCAACACCGTTTCCCGCCGCTCCGCCGCCCTGCCACACACCCCTCGGCCGACCGCGATCCGCACGCACGCCGGCTTCCCCTGAAATGGGCCGAGGACCAGCTCTCCCTCCCGGAGCAGGTAGAATCCCGCCCAGTTGAGGTCGGGGAGGGTGTGGTAGAGGAGCGAGGAGAAGTTCGCCGCGTTGGCGATGAAGTCCCGCTCCCCCTCCAGCAGGGCGCGGAGCTGGGCGGCGAGGCCGTCGTACAGCTCGGGTTTGGAGGTGGTCGCTACGTCCTGGATCTCGAACATGATAAAACTCCTTACGCCCCTTCGTTCAACAGATCGAGCTGTTTCTGATATGCGTAGAGCCGATCGCGCGCGCGCCCGGTGATCTCCGTCGCGATCCCCAGCTCCGTCAACCGTCCGAGGGCAGTGTTCACCGTCGGCCAGGTCAGGTCCAACTCCTCCGCGGCCCGTGGAATGGAGATGATCACGCGCTGGCGCAGAAGGTCGTAGACCCGGAGAGCGGAGCCAGCGGCGCGTCCCAGCCCCGCGACGCGACGCTGGTCCTCCGCAAAGAGCGCCCCAAGCGCGAGCGCCGTATCCGCCGCCTGTCGAGCAACGGCCTCCACGCCGACCAGATAGAAGTGCATCCAGCCTTCCCAGTCCCCGCGGGTACGTACCCTCTGGAGCGCATCGTAATAATCAGCCCGGTTCTCCTTGAGGTACAGACTGAAGTAGAAGAACGGCTGCGTAAGGAGCCCCTCGACAACAAAGAGCAGGCTGATGAGCAGCCGGCCGATTCGTCCGTTGCCATCGAGAAAGGGATGGATCGTCTCGAACTGCGCGTGCGCCAGGCCGGCCTTCAGGATCGGCGCGGTGCGCCCGTGCGCGTCATGGAGAAACTTCTCCAGGTCATCGAGCGCCGCCCTCATCTCGTTCGGCGGCGGAGGTATGAAGCGCGCGTTGCCAGGGCGCGTTCCGCCGATCCAGTTCTGCGTGCGGCGGAACTCTCCCGGAGTCCGGGCACTTCCCCGGCCCTCCCGCATCAGCACCCCGTGCGTCTCGCGGATCAGACGCAGGCTGAGAGGCAGCTCGCCGCGCTGGATCCGCCCCATTGCATGATAGAGAGCGGCCACGTAGCGCGAAACTTCCCGCACGTCGTCCAGTGAGGCACCGGGTGCCCCAACGCTCTCGTACTCAAGCAGGTCCGAGAGGGTCGACTGGGTCCCCTCGATCTGACTGGAGAGCACGGCCTCCTTCCGCACGTAAATATAGAGGAGCCGGTCCGGATCCATGCTGCGCGAGACGCCTTCGAGCCGCCCGACGGCATGGACGGCCTGCTCGTAGACCTGACGAAGCTCCGAGCTCATTTCGAGCGGAGGCTCCGGAGGGAGCGGGGCGGGAATGAACGCCGAGTACCCCTCGGGTCCTGCCTGCTGCTGAACGGAGATGCCGGCGCGGCGCACGATTCCCAGGTGGAGTACGTTGAACTGGCTACGGCGTTGTCAAATAATAAGAGGTAATCTTTTGATAGCGCAACCCGCAATGAAAAGTTCGTCCACTCCCCAACTCAAAGCATCTATCGGTACCCCGCCGCCTGCAGCCCGAACAGCTCCGCGTACCGCCCGCCCAGCTCCATCAGCTCTTCGTGGCTCCCGCCCTCCAGCACCCGCCCCTCCTCCAGCACCAGGATCCGCTCCGCCATCCGCACCGTGGAGAAGCGGTGGGAGATGAGCACCGCCATCTTCCCCTCCGTCAGCTCCGAGAAGCGCTGGAACACCGTGTACTCGGCGCGCGCGTCGAGCGCGGCGGTCGGCTCGTCCAGGATCAGCAGCTGCGCGTCGCGGATGTACGCTCGGGCGAGTGCCACCTTCTGCCACTGCCCGCCGGACAGGTCCACCCCACCCTCGAAGCGGCGCCCCAGCATGGTGGCGTACCGCTCCGGCAGCCCCGCGATCACGTCGGAGGCGAGCGAGCGTCCCGCCGCGTCCTCGATGCGGTCCTGCGCGCCGTCACCGCCGTTCTCCAGCACCCCGATGCGGCCGACGGCGATGTTCTCGTCGGCCTTCATGTCGTAGCGCACGAAGTCCTGGAAGATCACCCCGATCTGGCTCCGCAGCTCGGCCGGGTCGTAGTCGCGCAAGGGGCGCCCGTCGAGCAGGATCTCGCCCCGCGAAGGTTCGTACAGGCGGACGAGCAGCTTGGTCAGCGTCGTCTTCCCCGCCCCGTTCTCCCCTACCAGCGCGAGCCGCTCCCCGGGAGCGATGCGGAATGAGATCCCGCGCAGCACCCACGCCGGATCGTCGTCCGCCGGCTCCGCGGGGGGCTCCCCGTCACCGTGTGCGCCGACGGGGTAGCGGAACCACACGTCGCGGAACTCGAAGCCCTCTCGGAAGGGGACGAGCACCGGAATCGCGCCCGCCGGCGACTCGATGGCCGGCCTCATCCCCAGGAACACGAACAGGTCGTCCAGGTAGAGCGCCTGCTCGTAGAGCTGGCTGGTGGCGAGCAGCATCCGCTGGATCAGGTCGCGCGAGCGGGCGAAGGAGCCGGCGAGCAGCGTCAGGTCCCCGAGGGTGAGTCTTCCCTGGACGGTGCGGACCACGATCGCCGCGTACGCCGCGTAGTAGCCGACGGTGGAGACCAGCGACAGGCCCGTGCTCACCAGGTTGCGGCGGACGGCCAGGGCTCGGTTCGCCTCGTAGAAGCCGTCGGCGAGCTCCCGGTACTGGCGGACCAGGTACGGCGAAAGGGCGAACAGCTTCAGCTCCTTCGCTGTCTTGTCGGACGAGGCGACGTAGCGGAGATAATCCAGCTTGCGGCGCTCCGGCGTCCACTGGTAGAGCAGCGAATAGCCGAGCGCCGCGAAGTGGGTTTCTCCCAGAAAGGAGGGGAGCACCGCCACCACCAGCAGCGCGAAGAGGAGCGGGGAGAAGGCGAGCAGCGTCCCCACCAGGGTGACCAGCGTCACCGCGTCCTGCGCCAGCCCGAAGATCTGGTTGAGCAGCGAGATGCGGCCGACCGTCTGGCGCCGGGCGCGCTCCAGCCGGTCGTAGAAGCTGGGATCCTCGAAGTGCTGCAGGTCGAGCGTCGCGGCGTGCTCCATCAGCCGGACGCTCATCTCGTTGGAGAACAGGTCCCCCAGCAGCGACTCCAGCAGCGTCCCCGTGCGCGCCGCCACCTCGCCGACGGCGACGACGACGAACTCGATGGCGATCAGCGTCGCGAGATCGCTCCAGTCGACAATCCCGGTGGTAGAGGCTTCCACCACCCGGTCCACGATCAGCTTTCCCACCCAGAGGGTGGCGATCGGCACGAACGCGCGCAGCAGCCGCAGCGCGGCGATCCCCAGCGTGTAGCCGCGGTGCGTCGCCCACACCATGCGGAGAAAGGGCGGGACGTTGCGCATGGCCCGCGCGCGGTCGCGCCAGGAGGGTGCCTGCTGCTCCGCGGAGCGCGGCCGCTGGCCGATGTGGGAGCGTGCGTTCGCCATCCCCCCAAGCTAACCGGCAGCCGGGCAGGCGGCGAGGCGAGGCAGCCGTGTGGGAGTTTTCCCTACCGGCCCCGGGGCGGTTCCCCCATGGACGGGCAGCCGCCGGGGCGGTATGCCGAGCGCGGAATTTTCCACTTCCAGAGCCGCAATGGCGGGCGGCAAAGACGCACCCGCACGGGGCTGGCGTGCTCCGGAAGCGGGGGATATGTTTGCCGCTTCGTGGCCCCGACACCGAGCCCTCATCATCATGAAGCGACCAGACCATCGTTCCGGGTGGCGCCGACCGGGAGCCGCGCTCCTCTTCGGCGGCGTTCTTTCCCTGCTCGCCGCCTGCGGCGGGATCGAAAAATACCCCGAAACATGGACGGTCCAGCGTTCCGATTGGGCCCGCGAGCTGTGGGAGCTGCAGCAGCTGGTGAACGTCCTCGGTGTCGCCGTGGGCGTCGCGGTGTTCGGCCTGACGGCGTACATCATGGTCCGCTTCCGCTACCGTCCGGACCGGCCGGAGCCGGAGCAGGTGCACGGCAACACCACGCTGGAGCTGGCGTGGACGCTGATCCCCGCCGTGCTGCTCGCCATCATCGCCGTTCCCACGGTGCGCCAGATCTTTGCGTCTCACCGCGAGCCTCCCCCGAACGCCCTGGTGGTGGAGGCGATCGGCTGGCAGTGGTGGTGGGAGTTCCGCTACCCCGTCGGCAGCGACACCATCGTGACCGCCAACGAGATCCACGTCCCGGTGGGCACCCCGGTGCAGGTGCGGATCAAGGGCGGCGACGTGGTGCACAACTTCTGGTTTCCGCAGATGGGCGGGAAGCGCTACGCCATCCCGGGCCGCACCAACGCGATCCTCTTCACCCCCGACGAGCCCGGCGTCTATCTGGGGCGCTGCACCGAGTTCTGTGGCGAGTCGCACGCGCTGATGCGGATGCGGCTCGTCGCGCACACACCGGAAGGCTTCCAGCGCTGGTTCCGCAACGAGGGCTCGCCAGCGCCACAGCCGGTCGAGCCCGCCGTCGTCGCCGAAGATTCGGCGATCGCCCTCGGCAAGCAACTCTTTTCGGCGAAGGGGTGCGTCGCCTGCCACGCCATCGAGGGGCACGAGGGAGCGGTGGGGCGACTGGGGCCGAACCTCACCCACCTCGCCGTACGGCGCACACTGGCGGCGGGAATCATGGAGAACAACGCCACCAACTTGATGGCCTGGATCATGGAGCCGCAGGCCATCAAGCCGGGTGCCAAGATGCAGAACCTGGGCTGGACGGAGCAGGAAACTTCCTTCATCATCGCGTACCTGCAGACGCTTCGTTAGCGGCATGACCGCGCAACAACCCGACGTGGAGCTGGCATGTCAACTGTAGCCACCGAGGCCCCCCGGCCCGCCCAGTCCGCGACCTCCGAGAGCGGTATCTGGAGCTGGATCACCACGGTCGATCACAAGCGGATCGGCATCCTGTACGGTGCCACCGCATTTTTCTTCTTCTTCGTGGGTGGCTTCGAGGCGCTACTGGTACGCACCCAACTGATCCGGCCGAACAACGACTTTCTGAGTGCCGAGCTGTACAACCAGCTCTTCACGAACCACGCGTTGACGATGATCTTCCTGTCGTTGATGCCGTTCACCGTGGCAGTCTTCAACTACATCGTCCCGCTGCAGATCGGCGCGCGCGACGTGGCCTTCCCGCGACTGAACGCGCTCTCGTACTGGATCTACCTTTTCGGCGCCATCTTTCTCTTCGGGGCCGCGCTGCTGCAGCACGGTCCCAACGCAGGCTGGTTCGCGTACGCCAACCTGACCACGCGCGCCTACTCGCCGGGCGCACAGATGGACGTGTACGTGCTGGCGCTGCAGGTGGTCGGGCTCTCGTCCATCATCGGCGCGCTGAACATCATCATCACCATCCTGAACCTGCGCGCGCCGGGGATGCGGCTGCTGCGCATGCCGATCTTCACCTGGATGGCGCTGGTCACCTCGGTGCTGATCGTCACCGCGCTGGCGGTGTTCACGGTGGCGATCACGCAGCTCATGTTCGACCGCTTCTTCGGCGCCGCCTTCTTCGACACCACCAAGGGCGGCGATCCGATGCTGTGGATGCACGTCTTCTGGATGTTCGGCCATCCGGAGGTGTACATCCTGATCCTGCCGATGCTCGGGATGGTGGCGGACGTGCTCCCTACGTTCAGCCGCAAGCCGCTCTTCGGCTACAACGTGGTGATCTTCTCCGGGATCCTGATCGGCTGGCTGGGGTGGGGGGTGTGGAGCCACCACATGTTCGCGACCGGCATCGGGCCCATCGGCGAAAGCTACTTCGCGCTTTCCACCATGCTGATCGCGATCCCCACCGGCATCAAAATCTTCAATTTCTTAGCGACCATGTGGGGCGGCTCCATCCGCTTCACCACCTCCATGATGTTCGCGGTGGCGTTCATCGCCATGTTCACCATCGGCGGAATTTCCGGCGTGATGCACTCCGCCGCCCCCGCCGACCTGCAGCAGACCGATACCTACTTCGTGGTGGCGCACCTCCACTACGTCTTCTTCGGCGGCACCGTGCTCGGGCTCTGGGCAGGCCTGTACTACTGGTTCCCGAAGGTGACCGGCCGCCTGCTGAGCGAGCGCCTCGGCCACGTCCACTTCTGGGGGACGCTGATCGGGATGAACCTGACCTTCTTCCCCATGCACTTCCTGGGGCTGCACGGGATGTCCCGCCGCATCTTCACCTACGCGGACGGCCTGGGCTTCGAAGGGATGAACCTGCTCGCTACCCTCGGCTCGTACCTGATCGGGGTGGCGACGCTGGTGCTGGCGTGGAACGTGATCCGCTCCTGGACCAAGGGCGCGGTGGCCGGTCCGAACCCGTGGGGGGCGGCCACGCTGGAGTGGTCCATCCCCTCGCCGCCGCCGGTCTACAACTTCCGGGAGATCCCCATCGTCCGCAGCCGCCTCCCGCTCTGGGAGGGCGATCCGACGCGCGAGGAGGGGATCCCCCATGGCCGGGCCGATGAGGACACGGAAACCGTAACCCTGGGTGGCGTTCCCGTGGGCGAGCTGGAGTACCCGGACGACGAAAGCAAGATGTCGGCGCACGACCTGGGAATCCACCTTCCCCCGCCGTCGTACTGGCCGGTCGTGGTCGCCTTCGGGATCACGTTGTTCTTCGCCGGCTTCCTGACCGGCCAGTGGTGGGTGCCGACGCTCGGCGCGTCGATCACGACCATGGGGATCTACGGCTGGGCCTTTGAGCCGGGGCACTGAGCCGGTGACCCCCTCGTCGACCTTTCGGAACCGCACGGAGGATTCGGAGTGAGCATCGTAAACGCAGCCAACCACGCGGTGGATCCGGCCCACCTGGATACCAGCACGGGGCTGGACAGCCGCAAGATGGCGTTCTGGACCTTTATCGGCTCCGAATGCCTGATCTTCGGCACCCTGATCGGCACCTACCTGGCGTACAAGGGGACCAGCCTGGTGGGTCCGTACCCGCACGAGACGACACTGCCGGACGGCACGACCACTCCGGGAATCCTGGACATCCCGCTCACCTCCGCGAGCACGGCGGTCCTCCTCTTCAGCTCTCTCGCCATGGTGCTCGCGCTCGCCGCCGTGCAGCGCGGGAACCAGAAGCGCGGGTTCTGGTGGCTCATCGTCACCGCCGGGATGGGCGCCATCTTCCTCGGCTTCCAGGCGTACGAGTTCAACCACTTCGTCCACAACGGCCTGGGTCTTGGCACCAACCTCTTCGGCAGCACCTTCTTTCTGCTGACCGGCTTTCACGGTGCCCACGTCGCGGTCGGCGTGCTCTGGCTCCTTTCCCTCGCCGCGATGGCCCGAAGGGGCACGCTCGGACCGGAACGGTCCATGACCGTGGAGCTGACCGGCCTGTACTGGCACTTCGTGGACGTGATCTGGATCGTGATCTTCGCCCTCATCTACCTGATCAAGTAAGGCGCCCATGAGCAGCGAAACCCGCGAGATCGAGCACGACCAGCACGCCCACCCGGTCCACGGGACCCGCACCTACTGGGTCATCGGCGGGGTGCTCTTCGTGCTGACCGGTATCGAGATCCTGCTGTACTACATGGAAGATGAGTGGGGCCTGATCGGGGGAGGGACGGCGGCCAGTTCCATCATCGTGGTGTCGGCGCTGAAGTTCATCCTGGTGGTCATGTTCTACATGCACCTCAAGTACGATAGCCGGATTTTTTCGGGGGTGTTCCTCTTCCCCTTCGCGCTGGGTACGCTGGTCGTCGGAAGCCTCTGGCTGCTGTACCACGTGCTCCCGAGCAACCGCCTCTTCCAGTGATCGCCGCCGCTGTCCTGCTGCATCGGGAAAGCTTTTCCTGGACCGAGTGGACGATCTACCCGAGCTTTCTGATCGGGTGGCTGCTCCTCGAGGGGGCGTACATGCTCTGCGCAGGGCCGCTGCGTCGCTTCTTCCCCGGATCGCGCTCAGTACCGCCGCTGCGGCTGGCGAGCTTCGCGGCCGGTATGACCGTGATGCTGCTGGCGCTGCAGGGCCCGCTGCACGAGCTGAGCGACTACTTCCTGTTTAGCGCCCACATGGTGCAGCACCTGCTCCTGATCCTGGTGATGCCACCGCTGCTGCTCGCTGGGGTTCCGGACTGGATGGTGCGGCCCGCGCTCCGGGTCCCGGGGATGCTCCCCCTGGCGCGATTGCTCACCTTTCCGGTGATCGCCTTCGCGCTGAACAACGCCATCTTCCTGGCCTGGCACTTCCCGGGTCCCTACGACCTGATGATGCGCAACCACGACGTGCACATCACCATGCACACCATGATCATGATCTCGGGGACGATCATGTGGTGGCCGGTGATGAGCCCGCTCCCGGAGCTGCCGCGCATCGCCCCGCCGCTGCAGATGGTGTACCTGTTCGTGCTCGGCATCCCCATGATGATCAGCGCCGCGTTGATCACCCTGGCGGATCACGCCATGTACCAGTGGTACGTGGAGGCGCCGCGGATCTGGGACCTCTCACCGCTGGAAGACCAGCAGCAGGGCGGCGCGATCATGTGGGTCCCCGGCGCGCTGACCATCTGGCTGGGCATCACCGCGGTGTACTTCCGCTGGACGCATCGCGAGATGAAGGAGGACGACGCGCGCACGGAGGGGCGGAGCCGCCCCTCGCGCGCGGGGATGGTGTGGACGCCGCCGCCCTTTCCGGAGCGGCGGTAGCCGGCCGGCGACGGATAGCCAATGCATCGTTGCCGACACCGATACTCGAAACAACCAACCGGTCGGGATCACCGCTGTCTCGCGGAGGATCGTGCCATACCTTGTGAGAACACGGGCACCGACTTCATCGCATGCTCCGATCTTCTCCGGTGCGCACCGGTACTTGGATGTCGGTTGACCGGTGGATAGCACCTGGGCAGCAAGACGGCAATCGCCTTGCAGGTGAGCGTCTCCGAAGGTCATCGGCTGTTGGGCCACACCCTGACCTGCGTTGCCGAGGTAGACCATAGAAGCAAGGCCGAGGGCGAAGCCAGGGGGTTGGTGGAGGTGACGAGCCGGGCGCGCCTCCCGGCGTACCGGGAGTCGCGGCGTGCGGTACGTGGCAGCGCAGCGTCCTCGGGCAGGCTCCGCCGCGCTACGAAGCGCTGGAGCGGGTCGCCGTCGCCTGACCGACGTCCACCGCCCGCCGCGCCTCCTCCAGATGCTCCGGCTTGCCGATGTCCAGCCACAGCGAGCCGTCCACCGCGAAGGGGAGGATCCGCTCCCCCTCCCCCGCGAGCCGCAGGTACGGATCTAGGATGGAGAACACACCCCGCTCCGTGACACCGTCGAAGATGCGTGGGGAGATCACGTGCACCCCCGCAAATGCGAGCCGCCGGACCGGTCCCGCGGCGTCGCGAACACGGATTTCCAGCTCCTTCCCCGTGTCGACCCGGCCGAACAGCCCTCGATCGTCGAAAAGGAGGTGTCGCGAGGAGGGGCGCTCCATGGTCGCCAGGGTGGCGAGCGGATCGCCCGCGGCGGCGTGGGCGGCGTACATCCGCGCGAGCGGGAGATCCGTCAGGATGTCGGCGTTGTGGAGGAAGAACGCGGCGTCGCGGCGGAAGAGCGGCGCGGCGGCCGCCAGCCCGCCGCCGGTTTCAAGCACCCGCTCGGTTTCGCGCGAGAAGACAGCGTCCACTCCCCACCCTCCGCGCGCTTCCACGTAGCGCTCGATCTGCTCCCCCAGATGGTGGGTGTTCACGATCAACCGGTCCGCGCCCGCTTCGATCAATCGGAGCGCCGTGCGCTCCAGCATGGGGATCCCGCCCACCTCCACCAGCGCCTTGGGGGTGTGGTCGGTCAGCGGGCGCAGGCGCGTCCCCAGTCCGGCGGCGAGGAGCATCGCGTCCACCGCGTTACACCCTCGCCGCCGCGCGCTGTTGTTCCGCTTCTTCGGACTCGGACACCGGCTCCGCGGGCCAGCGCCCCTCCTCGCGGTGCGCCAGCCGGACGTTGATGTCCGGAAAACGCTGGCGCAGTTGCCTGGCGAGCTGCTCGGCGAAGTATACCGAGCGGTGCTGCCCCCCCGTGCACCCGAAGTGGACGCTGAGCCAGGTGAACCCC
>JALZKG010000016.1 GCA_030859365.1 Gemmatimonadota bacterium | reverse complement strand
TTGATCTCGTAAACCGCAGCGGTGGAAACGCCTACTCCGTGGTCGGTCATCAAGGTTGCAAGCCTTTCGCCATCGATCAGCACGACCTTGTTCTCGATCATGGAGGTGTATTGCACGGCGTCGGCAGAAAAGGTGGAGGTGGTGATAAAAACACCCTTTCTTGCTCTCTGCCCCTGAAGGGCTCCTACAAAGCGCTGTATTTCTGGCCGTCCGCCCGTTCCCTCCCAGCGTTTCGCTTGAATATAGATGGTGTCGAGCCCGAGAGAGTCCTCTTTGATGATACCGTCGATTCCGCCATCCCCGCTCCTTCCCACCGCCTGCCCCGCATCCCGGCGCGAGCCGCCATAACCCATCCGCACGAGGAGGTCCACAACTAGACGTTCGAAGAACGCCGGAGAGCAGACCATGATCTGCTGGAGCAACTCCTCGGCTAAACGAGCGCGCAGGCTGCCGAACGACGATTCGATGGCTTCTTCCGGCGTTGTCGAGTTCGCCGGGGAGGCGGTCCGTTCCCCTGCCGCCGCGCCCTGCGCATCTGTTTTGCCACGGCCCTGAAACGTGACGAAGTCGGGATACCGTTCAAGAAATTTCGTGTTGATCGCCTCACCTTCCTCCCGGGCAGCCTGGCCGAGGCGCGTGATTCGGAAGTAGCCGCGGCGAGTGGACTCCAGGAGGCCTGATTTGCGCAGGTACGTGGCAGTCCACCCTACGCGGCTCACGAACACCGGGGTACCGCTGGTCAGGAGTTCTGCCCGTGCGGCCATGCCCAATCCGAACTGATCCGCAAGTTGCTCAACTGCCCCGCGAACGGTGTGCTCGGCACCATCCGCAGCCAAGTAGAGCAACGGCTGCATACACGCCTGGTAATCCGGGATCGACATCGTCTGCGCGATCAAAGCGGGATGTTCCCGTGCTTCTTCGGCGGGTTGCTGTCCCGCTTGTTCCGCAGCATGTCCAGGGCGCTGATCACCCGCGCGCGGGTTTCACGCGGGTCGATCACGTCGTCGACGTACCCGCGCGCCGCCGCCGCGAACGGGTTGGCGAACGCTTCAGCGTACTCCTCCTGCCTCGCCTGCGCCGCGGCGGCCGGGTCATCCGCGGAGGCGATCTCGCGCCGGTACAGGATTTCCGTGGCGCCCTTTGCCCCCATCACCGCGATTTCAGCCGTGGGCCAGGCATAGTTGATGTCGCCACGGATGTGCTTGGAGCTCATCACGTCGTACGCCCCGCCGTACGCCTTGCGGGTGATGATCGTCACCTTGGGCACCGTCGCCTCGCAAAAGGCGTACAGCAGCTTCGCCCCATGGCGGATGATTCCGCCGTGCTCCTGCGTCACCCCCGGCAGAAATCCGGGTACGTCCTCGAAGGTGAGCAGGGGGATGTTGAAGGAGTCGCAGAAGCGGACGAAGCGCGCCGCCTTGACCGACGCGTCGATGTCCAGAACGCCCGCGAGCACCGCCGGCTGGTTGGCCACGATTCCGACCGAATGCCCGCCGGCGTGGGCGAAGCCGCACAGGATGTTGCCGGCGTAATCCGCGTGGACTTCATAGAACTCCCCTTCATCGACGACGCCTGAGATGACCTCATGCATGTCGTACGGCTTGTTGGGGTTGTCCGGTACGATGTCGAGCAGTTTCTCGTCGGCGCGGTCGAAGGGATCCTCCGTCGCGCGGCGGGGTGGGTCCTCCGCGTTGTTCTGCGGGATGAAGTCGAAAAGTCTGCGAATCCGGTGGAGGCAGTCCACCTCGGTTTTGCAGGTAAAGTGGGAAACGCCGGACTTCGCCGCGTGCGTCGCGGCGCCGCCCAGCTCCTCCATCGTCACGTCCTCGTGCGTGACCGTCTTCACCACGTTGGGGCCGGTGACGAACATGTAGCTCGTCCCCTGCACCATGTAGATGAAGTCGGTGATCGCCGGGCTGTAGACCGCCCCTCCCGCGCAGGGACCCAGGATGGCGGAGATCTGCGGTACCACTCCAGAGGCGAGGGTGTTGCGCAGGAAGATGTCCGCGTAGCCGCCGAGGGAGACGACGCCCTCCTGGATCCGCGCACCGCCGGAGTCGTTGAGACCGACGACCGGCGCCCCGTTCTTGAGCGCCATGTCCATGATCTTGACGATCTTCTCCGCGTGCGCTTCGCTCAGCGACCCGCCGAAGATGGTGAAGTCCTGCGAAAAAACGTAGACCAGGCGCCCGTGGATGCTGCCGTAGCCGGTCACCACGCCGTCGCCCAGGTACTTCTCCTTCTCCAGTCCGAAGCCGGTCGCGCGATGGGTTACGAAACGGTCCAGCTCGACGAACGAACCGGGATCCAGTAGCACGTCCAGCCGCTCGCGCGCGGACAGCTTGCCCCGCTCGTGCTGCGCCCCGATGCGCTTCTCGCCCCCGCCCAGCTCCGCCTGACGGCGCATCTGCTCGACCCGCTCCAGCTTCTCCCGCATCGCCATCGCGTCGTTCCTCGCTCGGTTCGGAGGCTGTTTACCTCAAACGAAAAAGGTGTGAAGCCGAGACTTCACACCTTTTTCCGTAGGATACGGAAAACTCTAGCTCGGCTCGGCTTCGGCCTCGGCTTCGGCCTCGACTTCGGCCTCGGCCTCGACTTCGGCCTCGACTTCGGCCACGCCGGCTTCCTCGGCGCCCTCGGTCGGCTCTTCTTCCGTCGGGCGCGGCGTAAAGACCGGCGCTCCGCCGTCGAACTTCGGAACGTTGGTCACTTCCATCACGATGCGGCGGTTTGGCACGTCGATCTCGCTCACTTGCATGTCGAGCATGTCACCCTCGGCGAACAGGTCCGCCGGGTTCTGCAGACCGGTGACGCCGATCTGGGAGACGGGGACGAAGCCCTCCATCTCGTCGCCGAGGTCCACCGCCACTCCCTTGTCCTGCAGGCGGGTGATCGCGCCGCTGATCTCCTGCCCCGGCGTGTAGTTGTCTGCCAGGCGGTCCCACGGGTCGTCGGTGGTCTGCTTCAGGCCGAGCGAGATGCGCTTGTTTTCCGCGTCCACGCTCAGGATCACCACCTCGACCTCGTCCGCCTTGTGAACCACCTCGGAGGGGTGCTGGATCCGCTTGGTCCAGCTCATGTCGGAGATGTGAACCAGGCCGTCGATCCCCGGCTCGATCTCCACAAAGGCGCCGAAGGAGGTGAGGTTGCGCACCGTCCCCTGCATCTTGGTCCCCACCGGGTACTTGAGCGGCAGGGTGTGCCAGGGATCTTCCTCGATCTGCTTCATGCCGAGCGAGATCTTCTCGCCCTCGAGGTCCACCTTGAGGATCACCGCCTCGATCTCGTCGTTGAGCCCCACGATCTTGGAGGGGTGGCGGACGTTGCGGGTCCAGCTCATCTCGGAGATGTGGACCAGCCCCTCGACGCCCTTCTCCAGCTCGACGAAGGCGCCGTAGTTGGTGATGGACACCACCCGGCCGCGGACGCGGGAGCCGACCGGGTACTTCTTGTCGACGTCCGTCCAGGGGTAGGCCTGGAGCTGCTTGAGGCCGAGCGACAGGCGCTCGCGCTCCCAGTCGATGTCCAGGACCTTGACCTCCATCTCGTCCCCGATGCCCACCACCTCGGTCGGGTGGCCGACGCGTCCCCACGACATGTCGGTGATGTGGAGCAGGCCGTCCATGCCGCCGAGGTCGATGAACGCACCGAAGTCGGTGATGTTCTTGACCACGCCCATACGAACCTGACCGACCTCGAGGTTC
Organism: Gemmatimonadota bacterium; assembly: GCA_030859365.1. Lineage (GTDB taxonomy): Bacteria > Gemmatimonadota > Gemmatimonadetes > Longimicrobiales > Longimicrobiaceae > JALZKG01. The sequence continues at coordinate 3,860 of JALZKG010000016.1, read as the reverse complement.
TTCTTGAGCTGCTCGCGCTTCACCTCGCGGTCAGCCTCGAGCAGGACACGGCGCGACACCACGATGTTGCGGCGACGCTTGTTCAGCTTGATGATCTTGAACTCGTACGTTTCGCCGAGGAGGTCCTCGATGTTCGGCACGCGGCGCAGCGCGATCTGCGAGCCGGGCAGGAAGGCGTCGACGCCCATGAGATCGACGGTGACGCCGCCCTTGATCTTGCGGGTGAGCACGCCCTGTACGGCGGTCTCGCTCTCGTGCGCTTCGCGGATCTTCTCCCAGACGCGCAGGAAGTCGGCCTTCTTCTTGGACAGGACGACGACGCCGTCCTCGTCCTCCAGGTTCTCGAGGAAGACCTCGACCTCTTCGCCGATCTCCAGCGCGTCGGGGTCCTTGAACTCGTCGCGGTTGACCGAGCCCTCGCTCTTGAAGCCGAGGTCCAGGATCACCGACTTGTCGGTCACGCGCAGCACGCGCGCCTTGACGATCTCGCCCTCCTCGATGTTCGTGAGGGTGTCCTCGTACATCTCCAGCATCGCCTCGTACTCTTCGGAGGTGTACTCGTCCTCGTCGAAGAGATCGGGGCGGATGTTGAGCGCACGGGCGCGTTCGGCGAGCTGCGCGTCGGTCATCTCGCTGCCGCGCTCCATCACGCCAACGCCGCCACCACCCCAGAGGGTGGCGAGCGTCTGGTTATCGGAAGAGGCGGTTTCCGCCGTCTGCTGGTCTGCCATGGAAGCGGTGTGTCTCCGTTGCGCGGAACCGGCGCGCGAGGCGGCCGGACCCGGTTGGGGTGAACGCATCCCGGCGGTCGCCGGGAAAACATTCGAAGCTACGCCGATTCACGGCCTCCGTCAAGGGTGCCGGCCCGCTCCCGCGCCAGCGCAACGATCCTTGCAACTTGGGCGTCGAAGTCGAGGGCGGTCGTGTCCAGCAGCACCGCGTCGGGGGCACGGACGAGCGGCGCGACCGCGCGTCCGGAGTCGAGCGCGTCGCGCGCAGCGAGGCGCCCCACTTCGCGCTGGAGTTCCTCCGGCGACGCGGCTTCCCCGCCCTGCTCGCGAAGCCGCCGACGCGCGCGCTCGGCGGGCTCGCACACGAGAAAAACCTTGAGTTCCGCGTCCGGGAATACGACCGTGCCGATGTCGCGGCCGTCGGCGACCAGTCCCCCCGAGTGCCCCGCGGCCCGGAGCGATGTGAGCAGCCAGCTTCGCACCGCCGGCACCGCCGCCAGGCGGGACACGTGGGCGTTGACCCGGGGCGAGCGAATCGCCTCGCCGACCGGACGTCCCGCGACGGACAGCTCGTAGCCGTCGTCCGCGGCGCGGGCGGAAACTCCGAGCGCTTCCAGATCTGCGGCGGAAAGCCGTGCCCACCGCTCCGGCGGGATGCCGGCCTGGAGCGCCGCCCAGGTGAGGGCGCGGTAGAACGCCCCGGAGTCCAGATGCCGGTAGCCGAGCACCCGTGCGGCCGCCTTCGCGGTCGAGCTCTTTCCGGAGCCGGCGGGGCCGTCGATCGCCACGACGATGCGTCGGCTTCCGGTCCGTTCCGCCCCCGTGCGCGCCGACGGGCGGTTCGGCTCCGCCATCTGCCGCAACCGTCCCCAGAACCCTGGAAAGCTGATCTCCGCGGCCTCCGGCTCGTCCACCTCCACCCGATTGCCGGGGAGCGCCCCCAGAACCCCGAACGCCATCGCGACGCGGTGGTCGCCGTGGGTGCGGACCCGCCCCGCGAGCGGCCGGTCGCTCCCCCGGACCACCAGCCCGTCGTCCGCCAGCTCTTCGGCCTCGCCGCCGGTCGCGCGCAGTCCGGCGACGAGAGCCGCGATGCGATCGGTCTCCTTGACGCGCAGCTCGCCGGCGCCGGTGATTCGCGTCTCCCCCTCGACGCGAGCGGCGAGCGCCACCAGGATCGGAATCTCGTCGATCAACGAGGGCAGCTCTTCCGGCCCGATGCTCGTCGCGCGGAGGGGGTCGCCCGGCCGCACCACCATCTCCCCCACGGGCTCGCCCGCCACCTCGTGGACCCCCTCCAGGCGGACGCGTGCGCCCATCCTGCGCAGAACCTCCAGAAAGCCGATCCGGGTGGGGTTGAGGCACGCGTTCGGCAGCCGCAGCTCCTCGCCCCGAAGCAGAGCGAGCACCACCAGGAAGGCGGCGGCCGAGGGGTCGCCGGGGACCCGCAGCTCCAGCGGCGGAAGCGAGGAGCGGGACGGCCGCAAGACCGCGCTCCACCCGCCGGAGGTGCGCGCGCTCTCCACCTGCACACCCAGGGAGCGGAGCATCCGTTCGGTGTGGTCGCGCGACAGAAGCGGCTCCTCAACCGACACCTCGACCTCGCCGGCGAGTCCCGCGAGGAGGACCGCGCTCTTCACCTGCGCGCTGGGGGTGTCGGAGCGGTGGCGAAGCGGGCGCAGGCCGCCGCCGTGGATCTCCAGCGGGAGCCGGTCGGGGGCGCCGATCTCGCGTACGCGGGCTCCCATCCGCTCCAGCGGCCCGGTCACCCGGCGCATCGGGCGGCCGCGGAGCGACGCATCCCGGGAAAGCACCGCACGGAGCGGGGCGCCCGCCAGGAGCCCGAGAAGGAGCCTCGCCGTCGTCCCGCTGTTGCCGCAGTCCAGGGTGGCGGCCGGCGAGCTCCACCCGGCGAGACCGGGGCTCCGGACGCGGATCTCGCGGCCGTCGGGGGAGAGCGGCGGGATCTCGCACCCGAGCGCTCGCAGCACAGCGGCGGTGCTGCGACAATCGCCGCCGGGGAGCAGACCGGCGAGCCGGCTCTCACCCGGCGCGACCGCCGCCAGCAGCAGGGCGCGGTGGGTGATCGACTTGTCGCCCGGGAGTGACACGCGGTCGTGTACGTCCATGCTCATCCCGGGAGAAGCGCTTCGGGAGCGGACGCCGGGTGGGCCTCGCGCTCCAGGTGCTCGCGCGCCAGGCGCAGCCCCTGCAGCGTCAGAAAGGGCTCCACGGCATCCACGGTGGCGCAGTGAGGGCCGATCAGCTCCGCCAGCCCCCCGGTGGCAACCACGCGCGCGGCGGGCCGCTCCCACTCGACCCGGATGCGGCGCACCATCCCGTCGATCGCGTCGACCGCGCCCCAGAAGATCCCGCTCTGCAGGCACTGCTCGGTGCGCCGGCCGATCACCCGCGGCGGGGCCCTCAGCTCCACCCGGGGGAGTTTGGCCGTGCGCGAGGTGAGCTGTTCGGCGGCGTTCCGGACCCCTGGCGCGATCACCCCCCCGATGAACGCACCCTCCGCGGATACGCAGTCGAAGGTAGTGGCGGTGCCGAGATCGACGACCACCGTGTCGGCGGCGTAGAGGTGGCTGGCGGCGAGCGTGTTCAGGACGCGGTCCGCACCGACCGTCAGCGGATCCTCGACGTCCAGGCGGATCGGCAGCGGAGTGCGGGCGTCGATGAAGCGCGGCTGCAGGCCGAGGTACCGGGTTCCCGCGGTTGCGAGAATTTCGTTGAGGGCGGGGACGACCGAGCCGATGGTCAGCGAGCGGACCCGCCGCTCGTCGCGACCGCCCGCGTGGAGCAGCTGCAGCAGGAGCACTCCCTGCTCGTCGGCGGTGCGCCTGGGATCGCTCGCGAAGCGCCAGTGGGCGATGATCCGATCGCCGTCGAAAAGACCGGCCACCGTCTCGGTGTTGCCGACGTCGAAGACCAGATCCAGCGGCTGGAAGGGGCGGAGGTCGGGTGTGGTCACGATCCGAGCGGGAGGGAGTGAGTCGGCGACGGCTCGGCGAGCATCTCGTCCCGGGGCCGCACGCTCCCCGCGTACACGCGGCGGAGAACGCCGGAGGGGGTGCGGACGAGCAGGGCGCCGTCCGGCGCGATCCCCATCGCGCGGCCGGCCAG
>JALZKG010000012.1 GCA_030859365.1 Gemmatimonadota bacterium | reverse complement strand
CTTTCCATCTGGGAGCACACCCAGCCGCAGTCCCACTTTCCCGCGTTGCACGAGAACCTCCGCGCCGACGTGTGCGTGGTCGGCGCGGGACTGGCCGGGATGACGGTCGCGTACCTGCTCGCGAAGGCGGGAAAGCGCGTCGTCGTCCTGGAAAAGGACGCCGTCGGCGCCGGGGAAACCGGGCAGACCACCGCGCACCTTTCCAGTGCGCTGGACGACTACTTCCACGAGTTGGAGCGGATGCACGGCGAGCGCGGCTCGCGGCTGGCGTACGAGAGCCACCAGGCGGCGATCGAGCGGATCGGGGAGATCAGCCGCGAGGAGGGGATCGACTGCGACTACGTGCGGCTGGACGGCTACACCTTTCTCGCGCCGGGCGACACCGTCGACACGCTGGACCGGGAGCGCGAGGCCGCGCACCGCGCCGGCTTCACCGACGTGGAGCGGGTGGAGCGCGTCCCCATCGACAGCTTCGACAGCGGGCCCGCGCTGCGCTTTCCGCGGCAGGGGCGCTTCCACCCGCTGGACTACCTGACCGGGCTCGCGCGCGCCATCCACCGGCTGGACGGGCGCATCTTCACGGGAACGCTCGTCAACGAGTTCCACGGCGGCGCCGAGGCGCACGTCCGTACGGAGAGCGGCTTCACCGTGCACGCCGACGCGCTGGTGGTGGCGACCAACTCCCCCGCCAACGACCGCTTCGCCATCCACACCAAGCAGGCGCCCTACCGCACCTTCGCGATCGGGGCGCGGGTGCCGACCGGCTCGGTGCCGGACCTGCTCCTGTACGACACAGCGGAGCCCTACCGCTACGTGCGGCTGCAGCGCGTCCGCGGCGAGGGGGGCGAGCGAGAGCTGCTGATCGTGGGCGGCGAGGACCACAAGACCGGCCAGGCGGACGACGCGGAGATGCGCTTCAGTCGGCTGGAGGCGTGGGCGCGCGCCCGCTTCCCCGTGGAGGAGGTGGAGATGCGCTGGTCCGGGCAGTGGATGGACCCGGTGGACGGGCTCGCCTTTATCGGCCGCAACCCGGCGGACTCCGACAACGTGTACATCATCACCGGCGATTCCGGGCACGGGATGACGCACGCCACCCTCGGCGCCATGCTGGTGTCGGACCTGATCCTGGGGCGGCCCAACGAGTGGGAAACGCTGTACGACCCCTCGCGGCGGACCTTCTCCGCTCCCTCGCTGCAGGAGTTCGCGAAGGAGAACCTGAACGTGGCCGCGCAGTACGCCGACTGGCTGCGCAGCGGCGAGGTGGAAAGCGCGGAAGCGATCCCACCGGGGCACGGCGCGGTGCTCCGCCGGGGAGCGCGGCGCATCGCCGCCTTCCGCAGTGAGGACGGCACCGTGACCGAGCGCTCCGCCACGTGCACGCACCTCGGCTGCTCGGTGCGGTGGAACAGCCAGGAGCGGAGCTGGGACTGCCCGTGCCACGGGTCGCGCTTCGCACCCACGGGCGAGGTGCTGACCGGCCCGGCCATCGCTCCCCTGAACCCGGTGGAGGAGTAGATGCCGCAGCCCAGGGCGGTAATCCTGGACGTGGACGGCACGCTGATCGCGAGCAACGACGCGCACGCACGGGCCTTCGTGGACGCCGGGCGCGAGCTGGGCCGCGAATCGGACTTCGACGATGTCCGGCGCCTGATCGGCAAGGGGGGCGACAAACTGATCCCGGAGATCTTCGGGGTGGAAAAGGAAAGCCCGGAGGGGGAGCGGATCTCCGGGCGAAAGAAGCAGATCTTCGAGGAAAAGTACCTGCCCCTGCTGGAGCCGACCCCCGGCGCCCGCTCCCTCGTGCTCCGCCTGCGCGACGACGGGCTGAAGCTGGTGATCGCCACCTCCGCCGGTCGGGACGAGCTGGACGGGCTGCTGGAGCGGGCGGGGATCGCGGACCTGGTGCAGGACGCGACCTCGTCGAGCGACGTGGCGGAGTCCAAGCCGGATCCGGACATCGTGCTGGCGGCGCTGGAAAAGACCGGATACGAAGCGGACGAGGTGGTGATGCTCGGCGATACGCCCTACGACGTGGAGGCGGCGAGCCGGGCAGGGGTGCGGATCGTGGCGGTGCGCTCGGGCGGGTGGACGGACGAGGATCTCGCGGGGTCCGTGGCCGTGTACGAGCACCCCGCCGCCCTGCTGGCGGCGTACGACGAGTCGCCGCTGGGACGGGGCCGCGGCGCTGCCTAGCAT
>JALZKG010000007.1 GCA_030859365.1 Gemmatimonadota bacterium | reverse complement strand
GGGGTTCGGCGACGAAGCCGGAGAGGTGGAGTTTTCCCCCATCTTCGACCGTCGCGTCAACAGCAACCTGGTGGTGCGCTACCTCCTCCCCTGGAAGGTGGAGGGCGGGGCGCGCCTGAACTGGGGCTCCGGCCTCCCGTACACCCGTCCCGTCGCGGCCTACGACGGGTGGGAGTACGACCTGCCGAGCGGGCGCTACCTACCCGCTGGCTCCCGGGGTCCGGGGGATCAGCGCCCCGTCGTGGTCCTCGGCGACCGCAATACCGAGCGCTACCCGGCGTACCGGCGGGTGGACCTGACGCTTCGCCGTACCTTCCTGCCGCGCTGGGGATCGCTGACCCCGTACGTGCAGGTGCTCAACGTGTCCAACGAGCGCAACGTGCTCTTCTACTTCTATCGCTACGATCGGACGCCGCCCACCCGCTCCGGCCTCAGCATGTTCCCCCTGCTCCCCACCCTCGGGGTGGAGGCGTCGTTTTGACGCGGGGGTGGAGGGGGGGAGCGGCGCTCGCCGGGCTGGCGCTGGTGGCCGCCGGATGCGAGCTGGTGGAGGTCACCGCCACGCCCGGCGACGACGTGGTGGTGGTGGAAGCGACGCTGCGGACGGATCGTGGCGTCCAGACTCTGCTCGTGCACCGCTCCACACGGGAGGGGCAGATGGGCAGCGCCGTGCCGGGGGCGCGGGTTGCGGTGCGCACCGCGGAGGGGCGGGAGGTCGTGTTCGAGGAGGTGCGGACCCGCTGGGAAGACCCCTGCAAGCCGGAGCCGGTGGACACCGACGCCACCGCCCTATCGGGCGGAGCCCCGCCGATGGCGACGTGCTACCGCTCTCCCGCGGCGGAAGGAGTGTGGGTGCGCCCGGGCGCGACCTACGAGCTCGACGTCGCGACCCCCGACGGCCGCCGCCTGCGCGGCCGGACCACCGTTCCGGGGGGCTTCGCCATGCGCAGCCCCGCCCCGCCGCTCACGCGGGGGCGGCGGGTATGCACCCTCCCGCCCGGCACCCTTCTCCCGCTGGTCTGGTCCCGCTCGGCGGGGGCGTGGAGCTACGTCACCGACATGCAGGTGGAAGGGATCCGCTTCCCCGGTGTTCCTTCCGCGCTCCAGCTTACGGGGCTTTCGATCTCCGAGGCGGACACGACGCTGGTGATCCCGGCCAACGTGGGGATCTTCGAGCGCGCCTCCTATCCGCAGGACTTTCTGCGTCTGCTGCAGGGAGGTTTTCCGGAAGGGGTGTCGGTGCGGCTGACCGTCGCCGCCGTCGACCGCAACTACGTCAACGGCGTCCGCGGCGGCTCGTTCAACCCGTCCGGGCGGGTGCGGGTTTCCAGCGTGACCGGGGACGGGGAGGGGGTGTTCGGCTCGCTGGTGCCGCTCACTCTGGAGGTGGAGGTGCTCCGCGGCCCCTCCCGCCTCCCCGCCTGCCTCGGCGCGTCCGGCTAGCGGTCGATCGCGAAGACCAGCGACACCACCGCGCCTACCGTCTGCTCCCCCGGCTGGATCGGAGTCGGGCCACCCGACTCCGCCACCCCTCCGAAGTCGCGCACCCTCATCATCATCGGCTGCTCCCAGCGCGGCGGGCTCGCGGAGGTGCTCGCGTCCAGCACCGCACCCAGCCGCACCCCCAGCGCCGCCGCGATCGTCTCCGCCGAGCGGCGCGCCTTCGCGGTAGCGTCGCGCAGCGCCGCCTCCTGTGCGGGAGCTGCGTCGCGCAGCGAGAACGCCACCCCGTTCAGGCGGTTCGCCCCCGCACCCAGCGCGACGTCGATCAGCGTCCCCACCCGGTCCAGCCGATCGGTACGCACCGACACGGTGTTCGCCGCCCGGTAGCCGCGGATCTGAGGGACGGTGTCGCCCGGGCGCGGCTGGCGGTAGTCCGGAAAGATGGAGTAGCCGCGCGTCTCGATGTCGCGGCGGGGGACGCCGGCCCGGGTCAGCGCCGCGATCGTCCGCTCCATGGTGCGGGCGTTCGCCTCCCCCGCCTCCCGTGCGGTCGGCGCCATCGTTTCCACGGCGAGCTCGATGC
>JALZKG010000486.1 GCA_030859365.1 Gemmatimonadota bacterium | reverse complement strand
GGGTTGACCGCCGCCGCCGCCGCCGCATACGGGTTGTACCTGCTCGGGAGTACGCGCGGCCAGCGGCGCCCGGTGACCGAGCTCGGCAACCCCCTGGGCCTCGCGATCGAGTACGTCCCGTGGGGTGAGGTCCACTACGCGTACTATCACCGCGCCGGTCAGGGGAGGCCGCTGGTCTTTCTGCACTCCATCAACGCGTCGGCGTCGGCGCACGAGATGCGTCCGCTGGTGCAGCGCTTCGCGAAGCGGACCCAGCGGCCGATCTTCGCGCTCGAGTGGCTTGGCTTCGGGCACAGCGATCGCCCCGACGCGGAGTACGCGCCGGCGCTGCTGGAGGATCAGCTGGAGCACTGGCTGGGGCGGGTGCTCCGCACCCCCGGCGGGGCCGACGTCGTAGGGCTTTCGCTGGGGGCCACCTACGCCGCCGAGGTGGCGCGCCGCCGCCCGGATCTGATCCGGTCGCTGGTGGCGATCGAGCCCGCGGGGCTCGGCGAAGAGCCGGGGGGGATCGGCATCGGTTGGTCGCGGCTGCTCTTCACCCTTCCTGGCGTGCAGCGCGCCTTCTACGACCGGCTGACCTCCGCGGAGGCGTTGCGCCGCTTCGCTCGCAACCATCTGTTTTCGCCGGAGGTGGAGGTGCCGGCGGACTTCATAGCCTACGGCGCCGAGACCGCGCGTGCCGAAGGTGCGTCCCGCCCGCTCGACGACTTTCTGCGCGGCCGGCTCTTCCCGGCCTACGCGCCGGAAGCCTTTGCGCGTATGCGCCAGCCGCTGCTCGTGATCATAGGCACGGTCGCGGAGCGGCGGATGGAGTCGTACACCCATCTGCCGGCGGTGGAAGCACGTCCGCACGCGAGCGTGGTGCGGCTCGGGACGGGGGCGCTCCCGCATTGGGAGCAGCCGGACGAGGTCGCGCGGCAGATCGACGAATTTCTTTCCCCGGCCGCCGGGGCCGAGGGCGAATCGACGTAGGCGGCAGCGCGCCGGCATCGCGGCCGCGCTGCCTCTCCACCCGCTCTCTGGAGGAACTGATGCAAAGGCACGTCCTGCTTTGGTCCATGGTGGCTGCGCTGTCGGTGACCGCCTGCCAGCCTCGCGGCGAGGAACCGGATCCGGGAGACGCCGGCGAGGTGGAGCGCCCGCTGCAGGGACTTTCTTCGGAGCAGATCGAGCGGCAGGCGGAGCCGCTCTCCCCCGAGCAGGCAGCGGAGCGGGGGATCGTCGACACCACGGTACACGTAGCCGAGGAGCCGTAACGGAGGAGGTGCAAAACCGACTGTTGCTGGACACCTTTCTCCGGCCTCGCTATACTCTCGCATCCGTCCCACCTGGACGTCCCTTCCGAACTTCTGGAGGAATCGCGCGTGAAGAGCATCGTGTGCGTGAAGCGCGTGCCGGACACCGAGACACGCATCCGCATCACCGGAGACGAATCGGGGATCGAAAGCGCCGGCGTCAAGTGGGTCCTGAACCCCTATGACGAGTTCGCCATGGAAGCCGCGCTCCGCCAGAAGGAGGGTGCCGGAGCCGGCGAAGTGACCGCGATCACGGCGGGCGGACCGGCAGCCGCGGAAACGCTGCGGAGCTGTCTCGCCATGGGTGCCGACAGGGCGGTGCTCCTGCGCGCCGAGCGGATCGACGGCGGCCTGCCCGTCGCCCGCCTTCTGGCGGATGAGATCCGTGGGCGCGAGTACGACCTGCTGCTCTTCGGAATGAAGGCGGTCGACGACGACCTGCAGGCGGTCGGGCCGATGGTTGCCGAGCTGCTCGGCCTCCCGGCCGCGTCCGCCGTCACCGAGTTTTCGGTGGATGGTGGGAGCGTGACCGCGCATCGGGAAATCGAGGGGGGAACCGAACTGGTCGAGCTTCGCATCCCCTGTGTGCTCACGATGACCAAGGGTGCGTACGAGCCGCGCTACGCCTCGCTCAAGGGGATCATGGCGGCCAAGAAGAAGCCGCTGGAGGAAAAGGACGTGCAGCCAACTCCCGGATCGCTTCGCGTGGAGGGAATGAGCTACCCCCCGGAGCGCCAGGCCGGCCGTATCATCGGGGAGGGCCCGGACGCCGTCCCCGAGCTGCTCCGCGTGCTCCGAGAAGAAGCCAGGGTACTGTAGCCGCCTTTCAGCAACGTCGCATCGCTCAGGGCAACGACCAGGAGAATCGATCGTATGGCAGCAATCTTCGCATTTGCCGAGTCGCGCGATGGCGAGATCCGCAAGGGCGCGTTCGAGGTCGTCACGGCCGCGCGGCGGCTTGCCGACGCGTCGGGGGGCGAGGTCCACGCGGTCGCCCTCGGCGCGGCCGGGCTGCGCAGCGTCGTGGAGGATCTGGGCCGCTGGGGCGCGGACCGCGTCTTCGTCGGCGAGAGCGACGCCTTCGCGCAGTACTCCGCGGAGGGGTTCACCACCGTGATCGTCAACTTTTTGAAGGAGCATGGGTGCGAGGTTGCCCTGTTCCCTGCCTCCGCGATGGGCAAGGATCTCGCTCCCCGCGTCGCCGCCCGCCTCGGCGTGGACTATGCGAGCGACTGCACCGAGTTGGAGATGCTGGACGGCGCGGTCGTCGCAACCCGGCCGGAGTACGCCGGCAAGGTGTTCACCCGCGTTCGCTTCTCCGAAACGCCGGCCATCCTTTCCGTTCGCCCGAACGTGTTCACTCCGCGCGAAGACGCGCGGGCGGGGAGCGTCGAGTCGCTCGAAGTTTCCATGGACGGAGCGGATCTGGGCGCCGTGGTGAAGGAGATCCGCGCGGCGGCGGGGGAAAAGATGGACGTGTCCGAGGCCCCCATCGTGATTTCCGGCGGGCGCGGCATGCGCGAACCGGAGAACTTCCGGCTCCTGGAGGAGCTGGCGGACGCGTTCGGTGGCCGAGCCGCGGTCGGTGCTTCGCGGGCGGTGGTGGACGCCGGCTGGCGTCCCCACGGGGAGCAGGTGGGGCAGACCGGCAAGACGGTTTCGCCCACTCTGTACTTCGCCGTCGGCATCTCGGGTGCGATTCAGCACCTTGCGGGGATGCGTACGTCCCGCTATATCGTGGCGATCAACAAAGACCCTGAAGCGCCGATCTTCAAGGTGGCCGACTACGGGATCGTGGGCGATCTCTTCGAGATCCTCCCACGACTGACCGAGGAAGTCCGCAAGCTCGGCTGACGCGCGTTCCGCGCGGCGCGAAGGTCGCCCCGTGCGACTTTCCTCCCGGAGGACAGCGTGGACGGCGCTCGCCGTGGCCTCGGTGTCGCTCGTACTCAACGCGGCGCTGCTGTGGAGCTTGCGCAGTCCCGAACGGTGGCTCGCCCCTGTGCTCCTCGATGCGCTGAGTCGGCTCGAAGCCGAGGACGCGCGCCTCCGCTTCGAAATTCGTGTGCCGGTGGGAACGCCGTTGAGCGCCGACGTTCCGCTCGATGAGCGCCTGTCGGTTCGGTTGAACACGGAGCTTCCGATCGACACCCGCATCCGGCTTCCGATCCAGTCCCCGCTGGGAAGCTACACCGTCAGCGTGCCGATCCGAGCCGATCTTCCCATTCGCACCGTGGTGCCGGTCCACATCCGCCATACGCTGCGCCTTCGCTCCACGGTGCGGCAGGAGGTGGTGCTCCCCATCGAAGTGCCGGTCCGCAGTCTCCCCCTCGAGGCCCTCCGTGCCTCCCTCTCCCCCTGATCCCTCCATGTTGCGAAGCGCTCTCCTTCTCCTGGTCCTCGCCACCGGCTGTCAATCCGATCCCGCCCCGACCCGCGGCGTCCCCGCGCAACGGCCCGATGCCGTCGTCCGCTGGCGGAGCGCGCCGGCCGACGGGGTGGAGTTCGCACCCGGCGAGCCGCTGGTCGTCCGCACGACGCCGCACACCGTGCTATGGCAGGAGGGGAGTGACGTCCTCCGGCCGCCGTATACCGTGCGTGCCGCGCTCCACAAGCGGAGCGGCCGACTCCACGAGGGGTTCGGATTGGTCTTCGGGGGCCAGGGGCTGGATCGCGCGGAGCAGGAGCAGCGCTACAGCTACTTTCTGGTCCGAGGCGACGGCAGCTTTCTCGTGAAGCGGCGGGACGGAGCGGCCGCTCCCGTGGTCGTTCCGTGGACCGCCAGTCCGGCGATTCGGCGCGAGGGCTCCGGAACCGGGCAGGCCAACGAACTCGCCGTCGAGGTGGGCCCGGAAGAGGTGGTGTTCCGGGTGAACGGCACCGAGGTGGGACGGGTGCCGGCGTCGGAGCTGCACACGGCGGGTATAGCGGGGCTACGGGTTTCTCACGGGGTGGAGTTGG
>JALZKG010000461.1 GCA_030859365.1 Gemmatimonadota bacterium | reverse complement strand
GGCGCTCGCCCCCGGCGCGAGCGGAGCGGGAAGGGGGATCGCCACTACCGTGCTGTCGGGCGCCCCCGGGTAGACCGGGCGAACCGGTGCATCCCCCACGCGTACCGCGGTGAGCCGCTCGAAGCCGTGCTGCTCCGGGCCGAGATCCTGGAAGCGCCGGTTGCCGAACTGCAGTTCGCGCCGCGCCCACGCGCTGTTGGGGCGAAACGCGTTCAAGTGCTGGTGGAGGTATAGCGTGTCGAGCGCGGTTCCGGAGCGGTTGGTATAGCGAAGCTGCGCCCGTCCCCGGAGGACTTCGCTGATCGGGTCGAGGGTGGCCTCGATCCGGTACTCCACTCCCTGCTGGAAGCGGGGCGCCCCTTGCGCCGCCAGCGGGAGCGGGAGGAGGATTGGGAACAGCAGGGCAAGCCGCAAGCGGTTCATCGGTGAACTCCGTCGGGAGGAGGGGGTGCAGGGCGTGGGGTCGTTCATGCGTCGGACGCGGCGAGCAGCTCGCCGATGTCGAAGAGGGTGTGTACCGGGAGACCCTCGGCTTCGATCCGCTGGCGGCCGCCACCCTGGCGGTCGACCAGGGCGAGCACGGCGAGCACCCCTCCGCCTTCCGCCCGGACTGCCTCGCAGGCGGCCAGGGCGCTCGCGCCGCTGGTGATCACGTCCTCGACGATCACCACCTGGTTGCCGGCGGCGAAGCACCCCTCCACCCGACGGCCGGTCCCGTGCGCCTTCGGCTCCTTGCGGACGCTGAAGGCGTGCACCGGGCGCTCCGTGCCCCACGATTCGTGCGCGATGGCGTAGGCGACGGGGTCCGCCCCCATGGTCAGCCCCCCCACCGAATCCGGGGCGAGCCCGGCACCGTGCAGCTTTGCGAGCCCCATGCGCCCCACCAGGGACTGCCCTTCGGCGTGGGTGGTGGTAGTCCGGCAATCGATGTAGAAGCGGCTGCGGGCACCGGAGGCGAGTACGAAGTCGCCGCGGCGCAGCGAGCGCTGAAGGAGCAGGTGGAGCAGGCGGTCTCGATCGGCCACGGGCGGAGGCGAGTGGGGTCAGGGGGCGGAGTGGGGGATCTCGCTCCACTCCTCCAGGGTGTCCGGCGGAGGATACGGGTCCCCGAAGCGCTCGTGCAGCGCCTGGATCGCCGCCAGAGCGGTGGGATCTTCGCGCAAACCGCTGTCGGAGGCAAACTCCAGAAACTCGAGAAAAAGCCCCGGCGTCTTCGCGGAGGCGAAGCGCCAGGCGTGGGCGCCTGCGGTCGTGGCCGCTACGTGCAGCCGTCCCCACGCGGCGTCGTACTCGGTGTGGTCGGCTGAGGGCACCATGCGGCGGATGCTGACCAGGCTGCGCTGGGGGGATGTGTTCACGAAGCGGCGGCATCGCGGGGGGCGCGGGAGCGGCGCAGAAGCTGCTCCACGACGAAGGCGCCGATCCGGGTGAGGGTGGAGCGGCGGAAGCGGCGCGCCATCCGCTGCGCCTCGTGGATCAGCGGCTCCACCTCGGCGGCCGGGAGGCCGCGGTGACTCACCGCGAACGTCAGCCGGTCCATCGCCTCGTTCACCTCCTCGCCACCGGCGGCGCTCGAGCTCCAGAGCAGGCGGTCCGTCGCGCTCCGCGCGCGCACCAGAAGGGAGCGGGTGCGCAGGCTCCCCCCCGGCGGGGGCTCAGCGCCGGGGGGGAGCGCAGCGACGTACTCGGTGCCGAGCACCTCCAGCACCTCGTCGAGCACCACCGCCCAGGTGGAGTCCTGCGCCAGCGCGGCCGCCTCCATGCGGCGGTCGACGATGCGGTTCACCGCCCGCTTGAAGCGGAGCGTCGTTTCCACGATGCCGGCGTCGTCGTCCGGAAGCTCGCTCATGAAGTCGACGACCGCGTCGTATACCCGGGCCGCCGCGACGGCGTCCAGCGCGTCGATCTGGTCCACCTGGTCGCTGATCCGCGTCACCATCTCCTCCCTCCATCGCTCCGTCGAGGGGGGATGATGCTCCAGGTAGTACCCGATCTCCGCGTCGATCAGCGTCTGCAGGATCACCAGCTTCGCAAAGGTGTCGGCCTTCATGCCTTCGGGTGTCTCCCCGGCGGCTCCTGCCGTGCGGCGGGCGCGGCGGAAGCTTTCGGGCGGGTGCGGGGTACGTCAAGCGGCAAGGCCCGGGCCGCTCTCTGCGGCCCGGGCGGGCACGTGAACCGGATGCGGGGGTGGATGAGGG
>JALZKG010000442.1 GCA_030859365.1 Gemmatimonadota bacterium | reverse complement strand
GGCGCTCGGAGATGGACGATGATTTCACCGATCAGCCCCAGAGCCACCGCCTGGATCCCCAGGACCAGCAGGAGAGCGGCCAGGAGCAGGACCGGACGATCGGAAAGCCCCTCCCCCATGAGGCGCTGCACCAGCAGGACCAGGAGCAGAGCCGCCCCCGCCAGGGTCAGGGTGCCGCCGATCAATCCGAAGAAGCGCAGCGGCTTTTCCGTGAAGCGGAGCAGGAAGAAGAGCCCGAGGACGTCGATCAGGCGGCGGATGTAGATGCCCGGAGCGTAGACACGCGCGCGGACGTCACGTGGATGCTGCGGCACGTCGACCTCCTGCACCACGAGTCCCTGTCGCATGGCCAGGAGCGGAATGAAGCGGAAGTTGTCGCCGTAGAGCGGGATCTGGTCCAGAACCTCCGGGCGCAGCGCGCGCACCCCGCACGCCACGTCGTGGATCCGGCCGCCGCCCAGCCGCCGGATCAGGGCGTGCAGAGCCCGGTTCTGCGCGCGGTTGACCCACGAATCGCGCCGTGGCCAGCGGCGCGCTACCACCAGGTCGGCGCCCGCGCGGACATGCGCCACCAGCTCCGGCAGCGCCGACGCTTCCACCCGTCGGTACGGCGGATGGGTCACCACCACCCCTCCCCTGGCGCGATCGAATCCCAGGCGGAGAAGCGCGGCCTCTCCCCCCGTCTGCGCAAGCTCGACGATCCGCACGGGCTCGCACGCCGCCGCCCGCGCGCGGAGGGGCTCGGCGTGCGCGGCCGCCCAGGGCTCCACGACGAAGATGAACTCGAACGGCAGCCCGGCGGCGCGTAGCGGAGCGGCGAGTTCGTCGTACAGCTCCGGGAGCGGCTCGATCCGCTCGTTGACGGGGACCACAACCGATACCATGGCGTCTGCTTCGGGCACAGCCCGGGCGCGGGTCACGGGGCCCACTCGCGCGCGAGCGCGACCGGACGGAACCGTCCAGGCTCCCGCAGGACGACCTCCGCAAGAAGCCCGAGCATGAGCAGATAAAGGGCGAGCTCGAACCATAGAAGCGCCACCCCCTGCACCACGACCGACGAGCCGCCCGGGCGAAGGTCGAGCAGCAGCACGGCGACGGCGGACACGAGTCCCACCAGGAAGGCCAATGCGGCGGCACCTCCGAAAAGGGCGAGTGGCCGATTTCGGAATGAGCGGATCAGTGTAACGACCAGCAGGTCACCGATCACGCGCGGAACGCGAGACAGGCCGTACTTGCTGCGGCCGAAGCCCCGCGCGTGGTGGCGGACGGGCATCTCGGTGATGCGTGCGCCGGAGGTCGCCGCGGCGATGGCGGGGATGAAGCGGTGCATGTCCGAGTACAGGTGCATCCGCTCCACCACCTCGCGCCGGTACGCCTTGAGCGAGCAGCCGTTGTCGCGGATGTCGACCCGCGTCAGGCGCCGGATCAGCGCGTTGGCGATCCAGGAAGGAACCTTGCGCGTGAGCAGCTTGTCCTGCCTGCGGACGCGATATCCGGCGACGAGGTCATATCCCTCCTCCAGCCGTGCCACCAGCGCGGGGATGTCTCGCGGGTCGTTCTGGAGGTCTCCGTCCATGGTGACCACTACGCGGCCGCGGACGTGGTCGAACCCGGCCTGCATGGCGGGCGTCTGGCCGAAGTTGCGCGCGAGACGGACGAGGTGGACCCGCGGGTCGGCCGCGGCTATCTGCCCCGCGAGGCGGGGCGTGTCGTCGCTGCTCCCGTCGTCCACCAGCACCAGCTCCCACGACGGCGTCTCTGCCAGCGCCGAACGGACCGCCTCCACCAGCGGTCCGACGCTTTCCTCTTCGTTGAAGAGCGGGACGACCACGGACAGATCCGGAGCGCCGCTCATGCCGCCGCCGATTCGTCGGACCCGATCGCCCGGGGGAGACGAAGGGTCTCGCGCCGCTCCGCCGTGCTAACGCGGGAGTGGGTGGGAACGGTGACCAGCTCCCGCACCAGCGAGTCCGCACCCGGGTACGAGCCGGGCTCGTCCGCGAGCCGCCGCCGTACCTCGGGGAGGGCCGCCAGCGTGGACGGGTACGACGCGGTGATCCCCAGGCGCAGAGCAGCCCGCCGGGAGCTGAAAGCGGCCATTCCGCCGCGAAGGCGTAGCG
>JALZKG010000401.1 GCA_030859365.1 Gemmatimonadota bacterium | reverse complement strand
CCAGCCCCTTGCTCGCCTGAATCCGCGTGATCGCCGCCGTCAACGTCGTCTTGCCATGATCCACGTGCCCGATCGTGCCCACGTTTACGTGCGGCTTCGTGCGCTCAAACTTGGCCTTGGCCATTGGGGATCGCTGCCCTGGTTGAGATGAACCGATGAACCGAGCCCCCGCGGACTCGTCACGAACAAATGATCTTGGCCGGCGCCCGGCCGGCCAAGATCGAGTAGGAGCGGGCGACGAGACTCGAACTCGCGACCCTCAGCTTGGAAGGCTGATGCTCTACCAACTGAGCTACACCCGCCCATCTTGCGCATCGCAGGCAAGCTGGCGAAGGGACTTGAACCCCCAACCTGCTGATTACAAATCAGCTGCTCTGCCAATTGAGCTACGCCAGCGCCGGAGCAAGACGCGGAAAATAGAGAAGGGCTGGAACGATGTCAAGTGGACCGCCGCCAGCGCGGCCCCTGCGTGGTGTCCTCCACCGCGATCCCCCGCCGGGCCAGTTCGTCCCGGATCGCGTCGGCCTGCGCGAAGTCGCGCGCGCACCGCGCCTGCTCCCGCGCGGCGATCCGCTCCTCCACCCAGGCGGCGAGCCCCTCGTCCACCTGCGCTTCTCGGTCGGCGAGGGCAAGCAAGCAAAGCACCCCGTCCATCCGGGCGATGGCCGCGAGCGTCGTCCCCCGCTCCGCGCGGTTCAGGGGCCGCTCCGCCAGCCCGTCGAGGCGGACGTTGATGTCGCGCACCAGGGCGTGCACCGCCGCCAGCGCAACAGCGGTGTTCAGATCATCGTCCATCGCGCGGGCGAATGCCGCGAGAGCCGTCTCGGCGGCGGCGTGCAGCACGGGCACGTCATCGGGATCCGGATGCACGACCGTGGGTTGGTCGCGCAGGCGGTCGCGCGTGGTTTGAATGCGGCGCACCGATTCCGAGGCGGCCGCGAGCGCGTCCAGCGTGAAGTTGAGCTTGCCACGGTAGTGGGTAGTCAGAAACACGTACCGGATCGCGGCGGGGAGGATTCCCCGCTCCCGCAGGTCTCCCAGCGTGTAGAAGTTGCCCAGCGACTTGGACATCTTCTCCCCCTCCACCAGCAGGTGCTCCCCGTGCACCCAGTAACGGGCGAACGGCTTGCCGGTCGCCGCTTCGGACTGGGCGATCTCGTCCTCGTGATGGGGAAAGACGAGGTCCACCCCGCCCGCGTGGATGTCAAAGGTTTCGCCCAGCTCCCGCATGCTCATCACCGAGCACTCGATGTGCCAGCCCGGGCGTCCACGCCCCCAGGGAGTGTCCCACGCGGCGCCGACCGTTTCGTCGTCAGGCTTTGCGGCCTTCCACAGCGCGAAGTCGCGTACATCGTCCTTGTCGTACTCGTCGTCCGCGACCCGCCCGCCCTGCCGCCCCGATTCCAGCTTTACCCCGGACAGCTTGCCGTAGTCCGGAAACTCGGAGATGTCGAAGTAGACCGAGCCCTCGGTGGTGTAGGCGACGCCCCGCTCCCGCAGCCGCTCGATCAGCTCCACCATTCCCTGGATGTGGTCGGTGGCTCGGGGGTACGCGTCGGCTCGCGCGATCCCCAGGGTGTCCAGGTCCGCGAAGAACGCTTCGACAAAGGGTTCGGTGTACTCCGCCAGACCGACTCCGCCCCGGAGCGCGCCAGCGATGGTCTTGTCGTCGACGTCGGTCAGGTTCATCACGAAACGCACCTCCAGCCCCCGATACTCCAGGTAGCGGTGGAGGACGTCGGCGAAGGTGAAGGTGCGCAGATTGCCGATGTGCGGCGGCGCGTACACCGTGGGCCCGCAGACGTACACCCCCGCGCGGCCCGGCTGCAGCGGAACGAACTCTTCCTGGCGACGCGACAGGGTGTTGAAGAAGCGAAGTGGCATGATGGCCGCCGGAGGACGCTAGCGAGGAGAGTCGGAGCGGGGCTCCGCGTCGGAGCCGGTCTCCGCGGGTGGGCCCGCGAAGGCGGGAGGAAGCTGCTTGTCTCCCCAGTAGAAGGTGCGGTGAGGAAAGGGAATCTCGATCCCGTCCGCGTCGAAGCGGCGCTTCAATCGGCGCCGCAGCTCGCGGGCGACCTCCCACTGCTTGAGCGGCACCGTCGTCGCCATTATCCGGATGTTCACCGCGGAGTCGCCGAACGACTCGATGCCCGGCACCGTGATCTCCTCCGTCAGCAGCGGCCGCCACTGCGGGTCGTCCCACAGGCTCGCTCCGACCTCGCGCATCACCTCCATCACCTCGTCCGCGTCCTCTTTGTACGCAACCCCGATGTCCAGAACGGCCCGGGACCAGGAGCGGGTCAGGTTGCTGACCAGGGTGATCTCGCCGTTGGGCATCACATGGACGACTCCATGCACGTCTCGCAGCACCACCACGCGCAGCGTCATTCGCTCCACCCGCCCGGATACCTCACGGACGCGGATCACGTCGCCGACCCCGAACTGGTTTTCGAACAGGATGAAGAGGCCGCTGATGATGTCCTTGACCAGCGACTGCGCGCCGAAGGAGACGGCGAGCCCGACCACCCCGGCGCCGGCGAGCAGCGGGCCGATCTGGACGCCGAGCGCCTGCAGCACCATGAACAGGGTGATCACCGCGATCACCACGATCCCTACGTTGCGGGCGAGCCCCACCAGCGTGCGGGCGCGCTGCTCCTGCAGCGAGATGGTCACGCCGTCGCCCTCGCCGACCGAGCGCTCGATGCGGCGCAGGAGCATCCCCAGGGCGCGGTACGCCAGCCAGGCGAGGACGAGGGGAGGAACGATGCGCAGCGCGGTTTCCGCGAGCGCGTTCCAGGTCAGCGTGGCGGGCCAGCGCGACACGACCCCCACCAGCAGGGAGTCGGATGTGGAAGGGGACTGGATCATGAGGCAGGGGTACAGGGTCGGCGGAGGGACGGCCCGGAAGCGCGCCGGTGCCGACGGGTAGCTACGGAAGCAGCCGAAGCTCGCTGATCCGCCATTCGCCGCCGTGG
Organism: Gemmatimonadota bacterium; assembly: GCA_030859365.1. Classification (GTDB taxonomy): domain Bacteria; phylum Gemmatimonadota; class Gemmatimonadetes; order Longimicrobiales; family Longimicrobiaceae; genus JALZKG01. The sequence continues at coordinate 685 of JALZKG010000401.1, read as the reverse complement.
AGCACGGCCCCCACATACACCGTCGAGGTGCGGGCGGCGCGGGTGCCGCGGGCGCGCGAGCTCCAGGCCAGCTCCACGAAGCCACGCGGTGGACTTCCCCCGGAGATCACCGCCCGATGGGGACGGACTCCCATACTTTCCCGCTCGTTGAAGAGGGAGCGGAGCGCGGCGGCGAAGTGCCGCTCCTGCACTCCGCCGCGGTTCGCTCCCAGGTCGAGCATCACCCGCCCGTCGGGCCCGGTCATCTCGGCCAGCCGCTCCGCCTCTCCCCGCGCCCAGAGACGGGAAAGCTGCGCCACGAAGACGTCCAGCGGAACCGGCGCCCCAGCCTGCTGCGCATGCAGCGGGGACCCGAGCAGCCAGAGCAGCGCCACCACGGTGAGCCGCCCGCTCCACCCCTTCACGGCGCCACCCCCACAGCCGCCGTGGCGGCGCGAAGCTCCTGCCGGATGGCACGAAAAGCGGCTGCGGGGTCGGGCGCCGCGGTGACGGCGCGGCCGACCACCAGGTAGTCGGCCCCGGCTCGAAGTGCCTCTTCGGGAGACGCCACCCGCGCCTGATCCCCGGCGGCATCACCCGCTCTGCGGATCCCCGGTGTCAGGATTCCGAACTCCGCCCCGCACACGCCACGCACGCGCTCCGCCTCGCGGGCGGAGGCAACCACCCCGTCCGCACCGTGCTCACG
>JALZKG010000396.1 GCA_030859365.1 Gemmatimonadota bacterium | reverse complement strand
CATCGTGGGCGGCCGCACCGCTCTACAGGATGTAGCGCCGCAGATCCTCGTCCTCCACGATCTCCTTCAGTCGCGAGCGCACCGTCTCCTCGTCGATCACGATCTCCTTCTCCCCGGCGTCCGGTAGATCGAAGAGGATGTCTTCCAGCAGCGTGGTCAGCACGGTGTGCAGCCGCCGCGCGCCGATGTTCTCCATCCGCTCGTTCACCGTCGCCGCCGTGCGCGCGATGGCCCGCACCCCCGCGTCGGTGAACTCCAGCTTCGCCCCTTCCGCCTCCACCAGGGCGCGGTACTGGACGAGGAGTGCGTTCTTGGGCTCCTGAAGGATTCGGACGAAGTCCTCCTCGGTCAGGGGCCGAAGCTCCACCCGGATCGGGAAGCGCCCCTGCAGCTCGGGGATCAGGTCGGACGGCTTGGATACGTGAAAGGCACCCGCCGCCACGAAGAGGATGTGGTCGGTGCGGACCATCCCGTACTTGGTCTGGACCGTCGAACCCTCGACGATCGGGAGCAGGTCGCGCTGCACGCCCTCACGCGACACGTCCGGCCCTGCCTGCGAGCGCTCTCCCGCGATCTTGTCGATCTCGTCGAGGAAGACGATCCCGGTCTCCTCCACCCGGTCGAGCGCCTCGGTCACCACCTCGTCCATGTTGACCAGCTTGTCCAGTTCGTCCTGGAGGAGGATGCGGCGCGCCTCGCCCACCGTCACCTTGCGCCGCTTGGTCCGCTTGGGGAGGAAGTCCTGGAGCATGTCGCCGAGGTTGAAGTCCATCCCCTCCATCCCGCCCATCGGCATCATCATGTTCTCCAGCGGGAGCCGCTGCTGCTCCTCCACCTCCACCTCGCGCTCTTCCAGCTTGTCGTCGCGCAGCAGCCCGCGAAACTTCTCTCGGGTGCGCTCGCGCCGCTCCTGCATCTGCCGCTTCTCCTCGTCCGTATCCTCAGGCGCGGCCGCGGCCACTTCGTCGCGGCGATCCTCCACCTGCCCCCCGGCCGAAACCACGAAGGCGCGCAGCCGGTTCTGCGCTTCGGTCTCGCCGCTCCGGTCCTGCACCGGGGGGATCAGCAGATCCAGAAGGCGATCCTCCACCCGAGCCTCGGCCGCCTCCTGTACCTCGTCCTCGCGATCCGTACGGACCATGTTGATCGCCATGTCGACCAGATCGCGGACCATTGACTCCACGTCGCGCCCCACGTAGCCGACCTCGGTGAACTTGGACGCCTCCACCTTCACGAAGGGGGCGCCGGCGAGTCGCGCGAGCCGGCGGGCGATCTCCGTCTTCCCCACCCCGGTCGGCCCGATCATGATGATGTTGTTCGGGGCGATCTCGTCGCGCAGCTCCTCGTCCACCCGCTGACGCCGCCAGCGGTTGCGGAGCGCGATGGCGACCGCCTTCTTTGCCGCCTCCTGCCCGATGATGTACCTGTCCAGCTCGGCCACGATGCCGCGGGGGGTGAGCTCGTCCAGCCAGGGCCGGGACTCCCCCGCCTGCGGAGTTGCAGCCGCTTCGTTCGCTTCCGCCATCGTCATCCTTCCAGCTCAAGAACGGTGATCTTCTGGTTCGTGTAGATGCAGATGTCACCGGCGATCTCCAGGCCGTGGCGCACGATCTCCGGCGCCGTCAGGGCGGAGTGGGTCTTGAGCGCCCGCGCGGCGGCGAGGGCGTACGAGCCCCCGGAGCCGATCGCGACGATCTCGTCGTCGGGCTCGATCACGTCGCCGTTGCCGGAAAGCAGGAACATGTTGCCCGCGTCGGCGACGGCGAGCAGAGCCTCCAGCCGTCGCAGCACTCGGTCGGAGCGCCAGTCCTTGGCAAGCTCCACCGCCGCACGGGAAAGGTTGTTGGGATAGCGCTCCAGTTTTTCCTCGAACTTCTCGAACAGGGTGAAGGCGTCGGCCACCGAGCCGGCGAACCCCGCCAGGATCTTGCCGTTCTTGATTTTGCGCACCTTCTGCGCGCTCCCCTTCATCACGGTGTCGCCGATGGTCACCTGACCGTCGCCGCCGAGGGCGACGCGGCCGTCGCGCCGCACCGCAAGAATGGTGGTCGCGTGAAACGCCGGAAGAGTCATCGAATCGCGGTTCGCTGTGATGTGTGCCGTCCGTGCAGAAAGATAACCGCTTACGCGCGGGGATGCGCCTGGCGATACACCTTTCGGAGCCGATCCCGCGAGGTGTGGGTGTAGATCTGCGTGGTGCTCAGCGACGCGTGGCCGAGCAGCTCCTTGACGGCGAGCAGGTCCGCTCCGGCATCCAGCAGGTGGGTCGCGAAGCTGTGGCGGAGGGAGTGGACCGAAAGCCCGGCGTCCTCGGCGACCCCGTCCAGAAGGACGCCGACCGTCTTCTGGATCTGGCGCACCGACAGGCGCCTGCCGGTCTGGCTGAGAAAGATGGCTCGCCGATCCCCCCGCTCCACGCGCGCGAGCAGGTCGTCCCGCGCGGCGTAGTAGCGGCGCAGCACGTCGACGGCCGTGCGGCCGACAGGGACGATCCGCTCCTTGCGCCCCTTGCCCTGCACCCGGACCCGCTCGGCCACCAGGTCTACGTGAGCCAGATTCAGCGCCTGCAGCTCGGACACGCGCAGGCCGCAGGAGTAGAACATCTCCATGACCGCCAGGTTGCGGATCCCGAGGAAGCCCCCCTCGGCGGCCCGCGCCTCCGCGTCGCGAAAGATCTGCTCCATCTGCGGACGCGTCACGAAGCCGGGGAGCGTCCGCTCCCGCTTCGGCGAGCGAACCGCCCGCGCGGGATTGACCTCCAGAAGCTCCTCGACGTGCAGGTAGCGGAAAAAGGACCGCACCGCGGAGAGCTTCCTCCCGACGGACCGCTTCGACAGGCCGCGGCGGGTTACGCAGTCCCCCATGAAGGAGCGGACCGCGAGCCGGTCCACTCCGTCCCACCGCCACTCCGGGGTGCCGTAGTAGCGGGTCAGGAAGACGCCGAACTCGGCGAGGTCGTCCCCGTACGCTCGCACGGTGCGGGGGCTGAGCCCCCGCTCGTGCGCGATGAAGCCGAGAAACTCCTCCACCTCTACGAAGGCGGCCGCGGGCGGCGCTTCGGGGCCTCCGGCGGCGGGAGCGCGCGTGCTCACGCGAGGGCGGGCGTGTCCACCGGCTCCACGGCGTGCTCCGCCATCCAGACGGCGAAGTCTTGCCGGGCCCGCTCCAGCAGCCGCTGGCGCTTGCGCTGCTTGTCCCGGATGTGCTCGGCGAGCGGCTCCACCACGCCCCAGTTCGCGTTCATCGGCTGAAAGTGCGCCGGGTCGGCGTCGCGCAGGTAGCGCATCAGTC
>JALZKG010000391.1 GCA_030859365.1 Gemmatimonadota bacterium | reverse complement strand
TGAACTCGATTCCAATTCCTATCCGAGCGGCCGCAGGATCTCGGATCGCCAGATGCAGGAGCTACGCATCGAGCGCCATGAATTCCACGGCGAGTGGAACTACACCCTGCTGCCCCGGAATGTCACCTCATGACATTATTGTTTCGTGACAGGCCCTTAGGTGACTGCGGCGAGGCGGCTGACACGATGCGTTCAGCCGGGTATCTGGAAAGAGATGCTGCAGAATGCCCGACTCCCGGACCCGCTCTGGGGCGGGGTATGGAAGGCGCTGGACGCTTTGCTACCCGCGGCTGGATGAAGCCCAGCCCATCGCGTGCTTGCACGCATGTTCCACGGAGGAAGGGACCATGATCGTCCGCGAAGTTCGTGAGGACGGAGCCCCCCAGGGTAAGGGGCGGCGTGCGTCGGACTCCATGCCGCCGTAGGGGACGCAAGTGCGCTTCGCCTCAGCCAGGGAAATCACGGTGTTGTACTCGACGCCCTCGACCACTACGGCATGGAGAGCTCGGCGGAGAAATCCGGCCAAAGCACGCCCTGCACCAGCGTCCAATCCACCGAGGGCACGGTTCTGGCTTATCGCGGGCGCTGGAGTTTTCGAGCACCCGCGGGCCAGTGAAGTCGGCTCATTGCCCGGAAGCGCGGCGCTTCGGCGGCCGCGCAGAAGAGATGCCACCAATTCGAGCGATCCCCCTGCGACGCCGGAGGTGAGGTACGCGTTCGCCCTCCGCCCCGAGCACCTGTACAAGCTCGGCGGGCTGCTCTTTCTGCTGGGGCTCGCGTATCGCTTCTTCGACACCCTTTCGCGCACCCTGCTCCTCGTGTCTCGGCTTCCTGGGCGTGCTCCTCGCCCTGCGGCTGGTCATCCTGGTTTGGACCATGGTCCAGGTGCTCCGGGTGGAGCGCGCGATCCATGCGGGCGGGGCCCGGATCGAGCCGGTGGTGGGGAACGATCGATGTTCGGGGTTGGCGCTACGGTGTGCTCAGAGATGGAACAATCAATGCAGCACCGGTAGGGCCCTCGCATCGCATCGTTGCCGATCATGCCACGCGGAGCACTCTGGCCCGGGTAGAACCCTCGATGATCCACGCCAGGAACTGCCGGTACTTCACGGACTGGACCACCGGAGAATCCTTTCGGGTGATCCTCCGTCCGCTTGCGCGCGCAGGTGGTCCGGGAGCGTACCGGCACCTTCAGACGGCCGTGTTCGAGACCATCAACGGTGACCCCGTGGGCTCCGTGCTCCCGATCCGCGGGGCGGACTTCCCGTGGCTAACGCGAGATGAGTTCGCGCGCCTCCTCGTGCAGGCCGTGGAGCGCCATCGTGGCGAGCGCCCCCGAAGCTCCTGAAAGAGAGGATGCGACGAAGATTCGTCTGCTCGTGTCAACGGGCCTATCTGCTGGCGGCTCCTTCTATACCTGGCGAAGCGCTCCATCCGGACGAGCTGAGCCCGGGGTCCGCCTACCCTCCAACGGGGCGGAAGTGCGTCCGGCCGAAGAACCGGGTCAGGTGCTTGTAGACACTCTGCCCGCAGGACTCGCACAGCGGCATCCGCAAGGAAACCGCGTCCGCACCCTCGTGCTGGCGGCGTTTCGCTTCGGGCACGCCCAGGCGATGATCTGGTCCCCGAGGCGGAAGGGCCGCAGGAGGAGGATCAGGATGCCGCTCACGAAGTTGGAGATGATGTCCTTGAGCGCGAAGCCGAGCGCGAAGCCGAGCGCGAGGCCGGTGAGGCCGAGGCCGGTGACCACCGTCTGCGGGTCGAAGCCGAGGGCGTCCACCGCGACGAGGATGCCGGGGCCCCAGATGGCGTAGTAGGTGAACTGCTTGATCAGGTTCTCGACGGTGAGGTCCTCCACCACCCGCCGAAAGAGCGCGCGCATCAGGCGACGCACCAGCGCCGAGACCGCGCAGAAGAGGGATAAGCACCAAGAGACCGGCACCCGGCCACGCTCACGACACGTGCGGTGTCTCCTGAGGGCTCCACCCGCGCCGGGACAACCGCGGCGGGCGTCTCCAGCAGGGTAGTCAGACGCCGCTCGATCCGGCGCGTGCGGGTGCCCGGATCGAGGTTCGCCGCTTCCCCCACGCGGAAGACAGATCTTCCGCCCACGCGCACCGTGGTGCGTCCGCCCGTTTGAGCCGGCGCGGCTGGAGCCGCTGCACAAAGCAACAGCAGGACGGCTCCGTAGGCCAGGAAGACGCGTGCCCTGCGCCAGGGGAAGAACGGGTCGGCGAACGACGGATCAGGGATCCGACGGCATCGGCGTGGGAGGATCACCCGCCCCGCAGGGTAGGCAACGGGGCGCCGCGCCGGAGCGTGAACCACGTCAGCTCGGGCGGGGCGTTGATGCGGATGGGGACGTCGCTGAAGCCGATCCCGACGTTCACGTACAGGCGGTTGCCGCGTGCCCCCTCGTCGTCCTCCGCCCACCCGTCGACCCCAACGACGTGGTCCTTGACCAGCCGCATCCAGCTCCAACTCGGCGTGTAGGGAACCGCGATCTGGCCGCCGTGCGTGTGGGCGGCGACGGCGATCGGCGCGGTGCCGGCGGGGAGTCTCTGGAACGAGGTCGGGTTGTGCATGAAGACGAAACGGGGGGCGTTGGCCGGCACCCGCGCCATCGCCTCGGCCGGCCGGTCCAGCCCCGCCCACGCCGAGCCGATGCCGACGACGTAGAGCGGAGTGCCCTCCGCTGCGGTACCCGCCGGGGTGAGCGGGACCGCCTCGTTGTGGAGCACCCTCACCCCGGCCGCTTCCAGCGTGGCCTCCACTGCTTCGGCCACGCGGGGATTGATTGGATCGTCCTCCAGGTCCATCGAGTAGTCGTGGTTGCCGAGCACCGCGAACGTCGGGATCCCGGCCCGTACGAGTGGGGCGACGAGTTCCCCCACCTCGGCGGTGATCTCGCCCAGGCGATCGTCCGGCTTGTAGACGAAGTCCCCGGCGATCAACACGGCGGCGGGGCGCTCTTCCATCAAGCGCCCGACGATGCGGCGGATGGTCCCGGTGTTCGCGCCCCACATCCCGATCTGGAAGTCGGCGATCAGCGCTACACGCCGCCCTTCCCACTCGGCGGGCAGGTTGGGGATCGCGGCCGTCTCCCGGCGCTCGTCGATCAAGCGCGGCTCGATGAGCGAGCCCCAGACCAGGAGCAGGACCACGAAACCCAGCAGGGCGGCTCCGATCCGCTTCGCCAGTCGCATCAGGTTCATCGTTTCCTCCCGGAAAAGGATCTCGGTCGACATGGTGGGTGCTATTCGGCCGAAGAGGACGCGGGCGCGGGGTTTGCCGCAAACGCGATTCGTTCGATCCTGCGCCCGTCCATCTCTACGACGCGGAGGGTCCCTCCGGGAACGACCACCTCGTCGCCCACCTCGGTGATCCGCCCCAGCGTGCCGAAGACGTATCCGCCGATCGTCTCGTAGAG
>JALZKG010000385.1 GCA_030859365.1 Gemmatimonadota bacterium | reverse complement strand
GGGATGGACGGAGCCTACCGGCGCGGCGAGCCTCGCGGGCTGAGGGAAAGCCGCCCCACCAGCGAGTGGACCCGCTGGTTCTGATGAACGAAGGGAGGAGCGCCGCTGTCCACGCGCCCTCCCTCTTCGCAGCGATCCAGCCGAGGTATCGGCACCGCGGCGGCTACCCCGACCACGACGGCCTGCGCGGCGGGGAAGCGGACGAATCGTTCTTGCTCTTTTCGACTACCATGAACAGGATGCCGGTGAGCGGGCCGAGCACGTAGGCCAGAGCGCCGACGAGGTTGGGAGCGAGGCCGCTCTGGTGGTATGCGGCGGGACCGTTTCCCCTCGAAGGCACGGACCAGGTCCGGCAGGGGGAGGTACGGCTCGGTGGCGATGATCCGCAGGCTCCGCGAGATCAGCACCGGGCGTCGCCCTCGGACGTGGCACCCCGGGCTGCAAAGAGGCGCCCCCGGGGATCTCCCCCTGCCTTCCGCGGAATACGAGCCCTGCCACCGACGGCCCCAGACGGTGCTCCACCAGTTCGGGGTGCACCCCGATCCTCGGTGGAGAGCCTCCTTCCGTTTCGGGTGATCCGTCGTTGCGGTTCTGCTTCTGTGCTCAGGCAGCCTGCGGCAGGTGATTGCCGTCGACGTTTCTCTCATGCTTCCACACCGCCCACGCGATGCGCGTCATCTTGTTGGCCAGCGCGACGGCGGCCTGGTTGGGGTGGTGATCTCGAGTCTTCTCCGCCGCCCACTGCTGGATCCGGGAAAGCGGCTTGCCGGTTCGCTGCCGTACCTGTGCGGCCGCGCCAGGCGAGCCGGCTTCGCCACCAGCTCGGCGCCGGTGGAGCCGTCGCTTGTCAGCCCCTTGCGCTTCATCTCCTCCAGCACGGCGGCGAGGCCGGAGGGCCGCTGATGCGGGTCCTCGCGGGGTGCCGCGCTCCTCGGGCGCGCTGGACTGGCTGGCGAACGCCCTCGTGGCCCGGGGCAGCAACCTGCGCTACCAGGGACGCATGAGCGAAGCGCGGCGGACCGCGCCGTGATGCGAACCACTGTGCATGCGAAACCCTCGGCAATGCCTGCCGATCGCTACACGTCCAGCGTCGCGTAGCGGGCGTTCTCCTCGATGAATCGGCGACGCGGGTCCACGTCCTCGCCCATCAGCGTCTGGAAGATGTTGTCCGCCTCCACCGCGTCGTCCAGCGTCACCCGCAGCAGGGTGCGCGTCGCCGGGTCCATCGTGGTGTCGAAGAGCTGGTCCGCGTTCATCTCACCCAGACCCTTGTAGCGCTGCACGTGGATCCCCTTGCCGTCCCCGTCGCCCCTGTAGCGCGCCAGGATCTCGTCGCGCTGAGCGTCGGAGTAGGCGTACTGCTCCTGCTTCCCCTTCTTCACCAGATAGAGCGGCGGCTGCGCGATGTAGATCATCCCCTGCTCCACCAGGTCGCGCATCTGCCGGAAGAAGAAGGTAAGCAGCAGGGTGCGGATGTGGCTCCCGTCCACGTCCGCGTCGGTCATGATGATGATCTTGTGGTAGCGCGCGTTCGCCAGATCGAACTCGTCCTCGCCGATCCCGGTGCCGATCGCGGTGATCATGGCGCGGATCTCCTCATTGGAGAGCACCTTGTCGAAGCGTGCCTTCTCCACGTTCAGGATCTTCCCCTTGAGCGGCAGGATGGCCTGGAAGTCGCGCTTGCGTCCCTGCTTCGCCGAGCCGCCCGCGGAGTCGCCCTCCACGATGTACAGCTCGGTAAGCGCCGGGTTGCTGATGGAGCAGTCGGCGAGCTTGCCCGGAAGGACCCCGGTCTCCAGGGCGCTCTTCTTCCGCGTCAGGTCTCGCGCCTTGCGGGCCGCCTCGCGCGCGCGGGCCGCGGAGATCGCCTTTTCGATGATGGCGCGGCCGACGCCGGGGTGCTCGTCCAGAAACTCCGACAGCTTCTCGTTGACCACGCTCTGCACCGCGCCCTTGACCTCGCTGTTCCCCAGCTTGGTCTTGGTCTGCCCCTCGAACTGCGGCTCCTTGACCTTGACCGAGATGACGCAGGTCAGCCCCTCACGCACGTCGTCGCCGGAAAGGGCCTCCAGCCCGCCCTTCTTGAAGAGGCCGCTCTTGCGCGCGTAGTCGTTGATGGAGCTGGTGAGCGCCGCCTTGAACCCGGTGAGGTGGCTCCCCCCCTCGTGGGTGTTGATGTTGTTGACGAAGGTGAAGGTGCTCTCGTTGTACCCGTCGTCGTACTGCATCGCGAGCTCGATCTCCATCTCGGGGCGCACCGCCTCGATGTAGATCGGCTCCGGGTGCAGCGGCTTGCGGCTGCCGCGCAGGTAGGCGATGAACTCCTTGAGCCCGCCCTCGTAGTGGTACTCTTCGCGGCGGGGCTCTTCCTCCCCTTCCCGCGGGCGCTCGTCCCTCAGCGTGATGCGCACCCCCTTGTTCAGGAAGGCCATCTCGCGCAGACGGTTGGCGAGGGTGTCGAAGGAGTAGGTGGTTTCCTGGAAGACCTCCGGGTCCGGCTTGAAGGCGACGGTGGTCCCGGTGGAGGTGCTCGTGCCGATGATCGCCAGCTCCTGCGTCTTGTCCCCGCGGGCGAACGCGATCTGGTACACCTTGTTGTCGCGCTGCACCGTGACGCGGGTCCACTCGGACAGGGCGTTCACCACCGACACGCCGACGCCGTGCAGCCCGCCGGACACCTTGTACGAGCCGCCCTCCTGGTTTTCGAACTTGCCGCCCGCGTGCAGCACCGTCAGGGCGAGCTCCACCGCCGGCATCTTCTCCACGGGGTGGATGTCCACGGGGATGCCGCGGCCGTTGTCCACCACCGTGATGGAGTCGTCGGCGTGGATGGTGACGTCCACGCTGTCGGCGAAGCCGGCGAGGGCCTCGTCGATGGAGTTGTCCACCACCTCGAACACCAGGTGGTGAAGGCCGCGCGGCCCCGTGGAGCCGATGTACATGCCGGGGCGCTTGCGGACCGCCTCCAGCCCCTTGAGGACCTGGATCTGACCGGCGTTGTAGGAAGAGGCTGCGGAGCTCGAAGCCATGTGTCTTTTGCTCAAAAAGGGTTGTTCGATGCCACTGGAACGGATACCCCTTCCACGGCGGAAAGTGCCTGCTTTCGCACCCGCGAACGCGCCGGGAAAAGTCGCTATATCTGTGGCGCGTCAGCCGCCCATCAGGAAGACGATCTGGCGGATCCTTCCGCCGCCCTTGCCCGCGTTGACGTGACGGAGCAGCTCCCCCTTCATCAGGTCCAGCTCCATCATCCAGGCGGAGGAGGACACCGAAACGAAGAGGGTGCCCTCCGAAACGCGGAGCGCCTGCGTCACCGCGGCGATGCGGGGGCCCACCCGCTCCTGCCACTCGGTCACGGCGGAGGCCGCCTCCAGCTTGGCGCCGAGCCCCCGCCGCGCGAGAAAACGATCGACCAGTTCGCCGATCGGATTCAGGCGCGATGGCGAAGAAAATTCTCGGGAGCGGGGCACGGGGGAGGCACTTTCGGTGGACCGGGGGGGAAGCGACAATCTAGCGGCGGGGAAGCACCGCGTCAAAGCGGCTCGATCCGCCCCTCGCGAACGGTCCAGCGCTCCAGCAAGCCGCCGCGTAGCTCCACGTCCCCGGCCTTGGGAGCGGTCAGGATCACCTGCCCCCGCTCCTCGCGCTCGATCCACTCGATGATGCGGCGGGCGCGTCCCGCGTCCAGCTCCGCGAAGACGTCGTCGAGCAGAAGCAGCCCGTCGCGGCCGCGCCGCTCCCGGACCGTGTCCGCTTCGGTCATGCGCAGCGCGATCGCCGCGGTGCGCTGCTGCCCCCCGGAGCCGTACACGCGCAGGTCCACCGCGGCACCGCCAGGGTCCAGCACGAAGCGGAGATCGTCGCGATGGGGCCCGGCGAGGGTCATCCCACGCCGGGTCTCCCGCTCCGCGCCGCGCTCCAGGGCGGCGGCGAAGGCGGAGGCGATCGCGTCGGGCTCGGAGCCGGGGAGGTCGCGAACGGAGCACAGGTACTCGAGCGACGCGGGGGCGCCCCCCGCTACGTGTGCGCAGTGCGCCGCGAAGCCGGCCGCCCGCTCCCCCACCCAGCGGAGCCGGGCGGCGACGATCCGGCTCCCCCACTCGACCAGGCCGGAATTCCACGCGGCAACCTCGGCGGTGTCCGCTCCCTGCCGGAGCAGGGCGTTGCGCTGGAAGAGCGTCTGCCGGAAGCGCTGCAGGGCGGCCAGGTATCCGGGCTCGGAGAGCGACAGGAGGATGTCGAGAAATCGCCGACGCTCCCCCGGCGAGCCGGCCACCAGCGCGACGTCGCTCGGAGAAAAGATCACCGCCCCCACCCCCCCGATGGCGTCCCCCAGCCGCGGCGGCTCGGCCCCGTTCACCGTCACCTTCTTGCGGCGGCGGCGGCGGTCGAAGGCGGCGGCCAGGCTCCGCTCCTGGCCGTCCTCGGAGCGCATCCGCCCCTCGATGCGGAAGGTGTCCTCCCCGAACCGGACCAGCTGCTCGTCGGGCGCTCCCCGGATGGAGCGGAAGATCTCCAGGTAGTAGATCGCCTCGAGCAGGTTGGTCTTCCCCTGCCCGTTGTCGCCCACCAGCGCCACGCCCTGGGGGGGGAGATCCAGGCGCTGCTCGGCGTAGTTGCGGAAGTCGCGGAGGTGGAGGCTCGCCAGGTAC
>JALZKG010000378.1 GCA_030859365.1 Gemmatimonadota bacterium | reverse complement strand
GGTGAGCCCGGCGGCGCCCGCCGCGACTCAACCGTAGAAGCGCGCTCATGTTCATCTCCGATTTCGCGATCCGCCGCCCCATGATCACCGTGGTGACCATGGTGGCGCTGGTGGTCTTCGGCCTGTTCGCCCTGTTCAACCTGGATACCGACGAGTTTCCGGACGTCAACCCGCCCATCGTATCGATCGCCATCCCCTACCCCGGGGCATCGCCGGACGTGGTGGAGCGCGAGATCCTCGAGCCCGTCGAGGAGGCGATCGCCGGGATCAGCGGGGTGAACGAGATCACCTCGCAGGCGCTGGACGGCTTCGCCCAGGTCACGGTCTTCTTCGTCTTCGAAAAGGAGCTGCAGGAGGCGACGCAGGACATCCGCGACGGGATCTCCACCATCCGCGGCGACCTTCCTCCGGAGATGGAGGAGCCGATCATCACCCGCTTCAACCCGACGGATCAGCCGATCGTTTCGCTGACGCTCGCCTCCGCTGCCCTGGACGCGACGGAGCTGACGCGGATCGCGGACCCGGGGATCACGCGGGAGCTTCGGGGGATTCCCGGCGTCGCGCAGGTCAACGTGGTGGGCGGGATCGACCGCGAGCTGACGGTGGAAATCCGCCCCGAGGCGATGCAGGCCGCCGGCGTCGGCGTCGGGCAGATCGTGCAGGCATTGCAGGCGCAGAACCTCGCCGCCCCCGTCGGCCGGTTGACGGGGGCGCTGGAGGAGCGGACCATCCGGCTGCAGGGGCGGCCGCGCGGGCCGGCGGAGTTCGAGCGGATCGTGGTGGCGCAGCCGGGCGGGCGCATCGTCCGCCTCGGCGAGGTGGCGACGGTCCGCGACGGCACGGAGGAGCCGCGCTCGCTCGCCCTCTTCAACGGCGAGGAGGCGGTCGGCATCGACATCGTCAAGGCGAAGGGGTACAGCACCACCGCCGTCAGCGCTGCGGTGCGGGAGCGGGTGGCCGAGATCGGGGCGCGCCTCCCGGAAGGGGCGGAGCTGCGCGTGGTCCGCGATTCGGGGGTGCGGGTACAGGAGTCGGTCAACAACGTGACGCGTACGCTGGTGGAGGGTGCCTTCCTCACGGTGCTGGTGGTGTTCATCTTCCTGAACTCGTGGCGCTCCACGGTGATCACGGGGCTGGCGCTCCCCATCTCGCTTCTCGCGTCGTTCGTGGCGGTCTGGGTGTGGGGCTTCACGCTCAACACCATGTCGCTGCTGGGGCTCACCCTCGCGATCGGCATCCTGATCGACGACGCCATCGTGGTGCGCGAGAACATCGTCCGCCACGTGGAGATGGGGAAGGACCACTTCCGCGCCGCGCACGAGGGGACCAACGAGATCGGGCTCGCGGTGACGGCGACCACCTTCTCCATCGTGGCGGTCTTCGTCCCCATCGCTTTCATGGGCGGAATCGCGGAGCAGTGGTTCGCCCCCTTCGCGCTGACCATCGCCTGCGCGGTGCTGGTGTCGCTCTTCGTCGCCTTCTCGCTGGACCCGATGCTTTCGGCCTACTGGCCGGACCCACACGTCCCCGAGGAAAAGAAGTGGTGGATCACCCGGACCCTGGACCGCTTCAACCGCTGGTTCGACCGCCAGGCGCAGAACTACAAGCGGGTGATCGGCTGGGCGCTGGACCACCGCGCGGCGATGGTCGGACTCGCGATCGGCTCCTTCGTGGCGGCGCTGTCGCTCCCCGCGACGGGGTTGATCGGGGGCGAGTTCTTTCCGGTGGACGACCGATCCGAGTTCTCGATCCGGGTGGAAACGCCCCCGGGCGCGAACCTGGAGTACACCCGGATCAAGGCGGAGGAGGCGGTGCGCATCGCCCGGGCGCGGCCGGAGGTGGCGTACACCTACACCACCATCGGCGGGCGGGGCGGCACCGTGGACGAGGCGAACCTGTACGTACGCCTGGTGCCCAAGGCGGAGCGCTCCCGCAGCCAGAACGAGGTGGCGGCCGCGCTGCGGCGGGAGATGGCGGGGATCGGAGGGGCGACCGCGTCGCTGACCACCGGCGGCTTCGGCGACCAGAAGCAGATCCAGATCCAGCTTCGCGGCCCGGACATCGCCGTGCTGAACCAGCTCGCTGAGCGGGTGGCGGGCGAGGTGCGGCAGGTCCCCGGCGCCGTGGACGTGGGCCTGTCCACCAAGGGACAGAAGCCGGAGCTGGACGTGGAGCTGGACCGCGGCTTCGCGGGGAGCCTGGGGATCTCCGTGGCGCAGGTGGCGCAGGCGCTCCGCCCCGCCTTCGCCGGGGTGGACGCCGGTGACTGGGTGGACCCCTCGGGGAAGACGCGCGACGTGGTGGTGCGCCTCGCCCCGGAGGCGCGCACCCGCACCGCCGACCTGGAGCGCCTCCCCCTGGTCATCCCGTCGGCGGGCGGCCCCCCGGCGGTGCTCCCGCTCGGGCAGGTGGCGCGGATCAGCCAGAGCCTGGGA
>JALZKG010000291.1 GCA_030859365.1 Gemmatimonadota bacterium | reverse complement strand
ACGATAGCCAGGGCACCCTGGGTAGCCACCGGGACCGGCACGCCGGCATTGGTGAAGGCGAGCTGGGACCGGGGCCGTTTCGGCGCTTCCTGCTCGACGAGCGCCTGCGGCACGTTCCCAAAATTCTTGAAACCCCCAAGGGCCGCGACCCGGTAGCCGCCGACCGGCACAACCTGGCGGTGCTACGCGGCTTTCGCGGGAACCCACCGGCACAGCAGGGGTAAAGCAGCCCCTATGCTCCACGTCCAGCGATTCTCACGGCAGTGCGCCCATTGGGCGCTATTGTTGACCGCGGTGTTGCATTTCGCTGGGGTTCCGCTGTTGACTCACCCCGCAAGTGGCAGCTGGACGGAGGGCAGTGCGATCCACGCTCCGGGTGAGTGCCCGGATGGTGGACCGGGCCATAACGAGCGGGCGTGCCGTACCTTCCAAACGCCCGCTCCGGACCTAGTTGCCGGCCGCGCCGTGGTGTTCGCCTTGCCAGCGGTGCTCGGCGCCCCCGCGCCGGCATCAACTGCGCTGCCAGCCAGGCTCCTTCAAGCTTTTTCCACTCAGGCGCGAGCGCCTCCCATCGGGTAGCAGTCACTTTCGGCCAGCTGGCCGAACTCATTTCACAAACAGATTACCTCCTCCAGCCGGCTGATCCGCGGGCATGCCATCGCATGTTCAGGAGCACTGGAACAAGGATGATTGTGACAGAACTGAAACGGAGGATACTCCGAGTCGGAATATTGCTGGTCGCGGCTACTGGGCTTCTGGGCCCCCCCGTGGCTGCGCAGGCAATTACCGGTATTGCCGGAAGGGTAACGGACGCCGCCACCCGCGCGCCCATCTCCGGCGCCAACGTGCGTCTCCGGCAGCTCGGCCGCAGCGAGCTGTCCCACGCCGACGGAACCTTTCACTTCGACCGGCTCGCTCCGGGGGTGTACACGGTGGCGGTGGAGCGCATCGGCTACGCCCCGGCGGAGGAGCGGGTGCGCGTCGCCGACGGCGCCACGGCAGAGGTGACGCTCGCGCTCAGCCCGTCCGCCATCGAGGTGGGCACCATCGTGGTGACGGCTACGGGGAGCGAGCGGAGCGCGAGCGAAACGTACCGCCCCACGACGGTGCTGAGCGACGCGGAGCTGCGGCGCAAGCTCGGCACCAGCGTCGCCGCGACCCTCGCCGGCGAGCCCGGCATCTCCCAGCGGTACAACGGCCCGGCCGCCGCCCAGCCGGTGATCCGCGGCCTCGGCGGCGACCGCGTGCTGGTGCTTGAGGACGGGCAGCGCACGGGTGACATCTCCACCACCTCCGGAGATCACGCGGTCGCCATCGACCCCCTCACGGCCGAGCGGATCGAGGTGGTACGGGGGCCGGCGGCGCTGATGTACGGGAGCAACGCGCTGGGTGGGGTGATCAACGTGGTGCGCGAGGAGGTGCCACGCACCCTTCCGGAGCGCCTGAGCGGGACGGTGAGCAGCCAGGCCGAGTCGGTGAACCGCGGCCTCACCGCGGGCGCCGCCGCGACCCTCCCCGTCGGCCCCTTCGCGGTGCGCGCGGAGCTGAGCGGACGCAGGGCGGGGGACACCCGCACGCCGCGCGGCATCCTGCCGACCACGGAACTCATCGGTCTCAACGGGGCAATCGGGGCGAGCTGGGTGGGATCGCAGGGCTTCGCCGGCGCGGCGCTCCGCGACTACTGGATGCGCTACGGGGTGCCGGGGACCTTCAACGGCCAGACCATCCCCGGCGGTCACGAGGGCGGGGTGGAGATTGAGCAGCGGCGCACGGCGGGCAGGGTGGAGGCCGCCCGCTTTTCCGGAGCCGGTCCGTTCGACTCCATCGAGCTGGACGGCGGCTACGTCCGGCTCGACCAGCGGGAGTTCGAGCTCGGCGGACCCGGGGGACCGGTCATCGGGACCCGCTTCCGGCAGTTCACCGGGAGCGGCAACCTGATCGCCCGCCACCACCACGAGAGCGGCGCCACCCTGGCTCAGGGGGCCGTGGGGGTGTGGGGAATGGGGCGCGACTTCAGCACGGCGGGGCTGCGGACCGGGAGCCGCCCCGCGCGGCAGTACTCGCTCGCCGGCTTCGCCTTCGAGGAGCTGGCGTGGAACCCCTTCCGGCTGGAGGTGGGGGCGCGCTACGACTGGAGCCGCATCGATCCGCTCGACAAGCGCCCGCGGGGTGGGCAGGAGGTGCGCACCCGCGACTTCGGCGCCTTCTCCGGATCGCTCGCCGCGCTGGTGCAGCCGTGGAGCGGGTGGAGCATCGGGACGAGCGTGTCGCGCGCCTTCCGCACCCCATCCATCGAGGAACTGTTCTCCGACGGGCCGCACCTCGCCAACTACTCCTTCGACGTCGGCAACCCCGATCTGACGCCGGAGTACGGCCTGGGGACGGAGCTGTTCGTCCGGGCGGCGCTCCCCCGGCTGCACGGCGAGGTGAGCGTGTTCCGCAACGCGATCCGGGACTATATCCGCTACGCACCCACGGGTGAGCTGGACCCGCGCTTCGGCCAGTTCCCCATCTACCGTGCCGCGCAGGACGACGCGGTGCTTAGCGGCGCGGAGGGGCGGGTGCAGTGGGAGGTCGCCTCGCGCTGGGTGCTAGACGGCAACGCTAGCTACGTCCGCGGCTCGCGCGACGGCGACGCCGGGCGGGAGGCGCTCCCCGCCATCCCGCCGCTCCACGGCTCACTGGGCGTCCGGCACGATGCCACCCGCTTCTTCGCCGGCGCCAGCGCGGAGGCGGCGGCGGCGCAGAACCGGGTCCCCCCGGCGCCCGAGGGCGGCGCGGG
>JALZKG010000285.1 GCA_030859365.1 Gemmatimonadota bacterium | reverse complement strand
TTTCCGATGGAAACCCTCCGGCTGGCGGAGACGCTCGGCGTCCACGTGGCCGCATCGCTTCAGAACGCGCGCCTGGTCGAGGAGATGCGGGGCGCCGCGCTCCGGCGGGACCGCTTCTTTTCCGCGATCAGCCACGATCTACGCACCCCCATCACCGCCATCGTCGGCTACAGCGAGCTGCTGCTGGACGGGGTCGCGGGCGATCTGTGCGGGCGACAGCAGGAGATGGTGGAGCGCATCTCCCAGGTGTCCGCCCACCTTTCCCGGCTGGTAGGGGACATCCTCGACCTGACCCGCCTCGACGCCGGCCGGGTCGAGTTTCACCGGGAGCCCACCGCCTTGGACGCGCTGGTGGAAGAGGCGCTGGTGACGGTGGAGCCGCAGGCGCGTGCCAAAGGGCTGGCGCTCCGCCGGGAGCTGAAGGCGGCGGGGGACCGGCTGGTGCCGGTGGACCGCTTTCGCGTACGGCAGGTGCTCGTCAACCTGCTCTCCAACGCGGTCAAGTTCACGGAATCCGGGGAGGTCTGCGTTTCGGCCGGCTGCGGGGAGGAGGCGAGCTGGATCGCGGTCCGCGACACCGGTCCGGGTCTTCCCCCCGGCAGCCAGGAGGCGATCTTCGAGGAGTTTCTCCAGCTCGCCAGCGACCGCTGTCGCAGGACCGAGCCGGGGAGCGGGCTCGGCCTCGCCATCGCCCGCCGTCTCGCCCGCGCCATGGGAGGCGATCTCCGGGTTGAAAGCACCCTGGGGAACGGCGCCCTCTTCACCCTGTACCTGCCCCACCCGACCGACCTCTGACCTCTGGCCGCCGGGACTTCCCGGACGGACGGCGCGGGTGTAGCTTCCGAAGGAACGTTTCTTTCCTCCTTCGCTCCCTCACCTCATGAAAACCCTTCTCCGCCGCTGCGCGCTTCTGCTGGGCACGTCGTTCATTTTCGCCTCGTGCGGCGACTCGGCCGGACCGAAGCCGAACCCGCTGGAGGGTACGCTCAGCTTTGACTACACCGGGACCACCCGCTCCGGCAGTTATCAGGCGCGGGGGGAGCTCCAGGTCGGCTCCACGGGAGAGGCGGCGCCCGGTACCTACGTGGGGGGGGTTCGCGACGGGAGCGATCTTTACCTGTTCGCCTTCGAGGCGGGCGCCGCCCCGCGTGGCAATCTGATGTTCTTTCAGGTCGCGGGGGTGAGCGGCACCGGCACCTTCAGCCTCGATCTCATCGATGGGGATGCGTTCGGCTTCATCGGGTTCGACCTGAACCCGACCACCCAGGAAATTGCGGACGATGAGTTCGTCTACCTGATGACCTCCGGAACCATTCGGGTGACGGAGATCACGGACCGGCGGGTCCGGGGCACCTTTTCCGGAGAGGCCGAGCGGATCCGTGACGAGGACATCGATTCCGCCGACCGGGTCACGATCCGCAACGGGCAGTTCGACGCGCCGCTGCGCAACGATCTGCGGGGCGGTGTGGGCGGTTTCTCCCGCTCCCCGCTGGGTGGAGCGCTGCTTTCCCGGATCAGAAGCGCCTTCTAAGCGGCCTCACGTCGGGGTGCGCGCGGGGAGGCGGAGCACAAAGGTGCTCCCCTTTCCGGGGGCGCTCCGCAGGGAAATCTCCCCGCCGAGCTGCTGCGCCAGGCGGCGCGTCAGGCTCAATCCGAGCCCCGCCCCTTCGGCGGAGCGGGTGCTCCCGCCCTCCACCTGCCAGAACGGCTCCCAGATGCGCTCGTGGTGCTCTGGCAGGATTCCGACCCCCGTATCGGCCACCCCGATCCCCACCCCGCCGGCGCCCTGTTCCAGGAAGACGCGGACCTCTCCCTGAGGGGTGAACTTCAGCGCGTTGGATAGCAGGTTCAGCAGGATCCGCCGCACCTTGCCTCCGCCGGTCCGCAGGGTCACAGGGGGGGTGGGCAGCTCCAGCCTCAGCCGGATGCCCCGCTCCTGCGCCGTGGCGGCCACCGCCTCGGCCGCTTCGCGGACGAGACGGGTGAGCTCGACCGGCTCCAGGTTCACCGCCTCGTCCTCCCGGGGGTCCGTTCGGGCGAACTGGAGGATCTCCTCGATCAGCCCGAGCAGGCGCGCGGCGCTCGCGCGCACCCGGCCCAGGTGCTTGTGCTGGGTCTCGTTCAGCGGCCCCGCATCCCCCTCGTACACCAGGTCGGTGTAGCCCATGATGGCGTTCAGCGGAGTGCGAAGCTCGTGGCTCATCACCGCCAGAAAATCGCTCTTGGCCAGGTTCGCGGCTTCCGCCTCCCCGCGCGCCTCCCGCTCCCGCACCAGCAGCATCTCCCGCTCCTCCTCCCCCCGCTTCCGCTCCGTGACGTCCTCCGCGAGGGCGTACACCCCCAGGATCTCGCCGTGCACCAGGATGGGGACGACGGCGACGCTCAGCTCCACGCGGTGCCCGTCGCGGTGATGGAGGGCGCTCTCCAGCCACTGCGGTTCGCCGGCGGCGGCGCGGCGGAAGCACTCCACGGCGGCACTCCGCTCGCCGTGGGCGATCAGCGACAGAAACGAGGTCTGCAGCAGCTCGCCCACCTCGTAGCCGCACAGCAGCGAGGCGGCCGGGTTGACGCTGTGCAGCTGGCCCTGGAAGTCGAAGGCGAAGACGGCATCGGGATTGTACTCGAAGAGCGAGCGGTAGCGCTGGCGGCTTTCCTCGTACTGCCGGGCGATGCGCTTGCGGTCCGAAAGATCGCGGATGATGGTGCCGAAGCCGACCAGCTCCCCCTCCGAGTCGTGCAGCGCAGTGATCACGACGGTGGCCCACATCAGGGAGCCGTCCTTGCGCACGCGCCAGGCCTCCACCTCGCAGCGCCCGGCCGATTGTGCGACGCGCAACTCCCGCTCCGGATCGCCGCGCTCGCGTGCCGACTCGGGGTGGAAGATGGCCAGGGGCTCGCCGAGCACCTCCCGCTCGGTGTAGCCGCTGATCCGCTCGGCACCCTCGTTCCAGGAGACCACCCGCCCATCCGGGCTGAGCAGGAAGATGGCGTAATCCTGGACGTTCTGGATCAGCAGCCGAACCAGCTCGTCGGTCCCCCCCGGCGGGGGTGCGGAGGGTGGCGGATCAGGGGGATGCGACATCAGCGAATTGCGCCGAAGGACACTGCGGGGAGAGCGGAAGCCATGCGGCTCAGCATACGACGTGGTGCTGTGAGGGGCAAGCGGACGCGGAGCCGTGGCTGCATCACCCCTCCGGGCCCTGATCCGCTCCCCCGCTCCCCTGCTCCGCCAGTTCGACCAGCATCGCCGCGAAGCCGGGGTGCTCCAGCGGGTAGCGGATGCGGTACACCCGCCGGTACAGAGCAAACAGGACCCGCCGGACCTCTTCGGCCGGAAGCAGCTCCCGGTGGTCCGTCACCGGCTGCCGGTAGAGCACCCACCGCCCCCCTGCGGCCCCGGGCCCGATCCCGGGATGAAAGTACTCCACGTCGAAGGGGAGAGCGCCCCGCTCGCGGACCAGCCGGGCGAGCCAGGGGCTCCCCCGGCGAACCTCTCCGAGCACCCACGCCAGGTCGTTCAGCCCCGCGAGCCGGGCGTTGCGGCGGAGCGCCTCCACCAGCCGGCCGCGCAGAAGGTGACCGAGCTGCTGGCCACGATATTCCGGGCGGGCGGCGAGGTAGCTGACGAATCCGGCGTTGACGCCCGCCAGGTACACCCCCATCGCCATCCCCGCCACGCTCCCCTGGTCGTCGGCCGCGGCAAAGCAGTGGCAGTCGTACGCGGCGAGCAGCGACAGCCGCTTTTCGGCGATCTCCATCCGAAGCTCCGACAGCGGCTGCCGGTCTCGCGGGTCGAACAGCTCGCCGATCAGCCCCAGCGCCGCGTCGGCCATCGGGGTGCGCTCGTCCGTCACCTCCACGATCTGGAAATCCGTCGTGCTCACGCTGCGGCCCCGACCTCCAGCCCGAAGATGCGCGCGGCGTTGCGAAACAGGATCAGCTCCGTTTCCGTCTCGGAAAGCTGCATCTGCCGCACGAAGCGGATGTAGCTCCCCATGTCGCAGATGGGCCAGTCGGTCCCGAAGAGCAGCGACGAGGGGTCACCGGCAAAGGCGAGCACCTGCTGCAGCTGCTGCAGCATGAAGCGCTCGAATCGCTCCTCGAAGTGCCCCAGGGTGAGGCCGGAGATGTCGCCCACCACGTTCTCGTTCTTGTAGATCACCTCCATGGCGTCCACGAACCAGGGGTTGCCGAGATGGCAGATCACGAAGGTGACCTCGGGGAAGTCGACCGCGACCTCGTCCACCTCCAGCGGGTGCGCGTACTTGAGCTTGCCCTTGGGGTCGAAGGTGTCGCCGGTGTGGATCATCACCGGGACACGGAACTCGCCGGCCAGCTCGTACACCACCCGCATCCGCGGATCGTGTACATAAAAGGCTTCGTAGCCGGGATACAGCTTCAACCCGCGGATCTTGCCGCTCCCCAGCAGGATCCGCAGCTCGGCGAGATCGTGCGCCCGATAGTTGTAGTAGCTGATCCCCGCCACGATCCCGATTCCCGGATCGTCCCCCACCACCTCGAGCAGCTCTTCGACCCCGGGGCGGTCCGGAGTGACCGAGTAGCTGGAAAGCACCAGGGCGTGTCCGATGCCGTTGCGGTCCATCTCCGCGCGCAGGCGCGCGTAGCGCTCCCGCAGGGTGGATGGGGGGTCATCGCGGTAGCGGTTCAGATGAACGTGGCAGTCGATGATCAAAGCAGCTCTCCCTCGCACGGGCCGGATGGGGACGGGTTTGCGAGCGGGGATGGAGCACAAGGCATACCGGGACCGTCTCGGCCGCGCCCGCGCGCCGGTTGACGGTGTGGCATCGGGCGTGCACGTTGTGACACTTCGTCCGCGGTTTCAACGGGTGAATCGCCCCCAACGCCGGCCATTCCCGAACCAAACGCAACGTCGAAGATGCACCAGGCCGACAATCCGCTTCTTTCGCCAGACTTTCTGATCCCGTTCGACCGGATCCGCCCCCAGCACGTCGCTCCGGGGATCCGGCAAGCGCTGGCGGAGGCCGAGCGTGAGCTCGCGGCGCTGGTGTCCGACCCGGAGCCGCGCGGCTACGACGGCACGCTGGGCCGGTTGGATGCGTTGGCCGAGCGGCTGGACCGCGCGGTGGGTCCCGCCGCGCACCTGGTGTCGGTGATCGACACGCCGGAGCTGCGCGCGGCGTACGACACGGTGCTCCCGGAGTTCAGCGCCTTCTACGCGCGGCTTCCGCTGAACCCCGGGCTGTGGGAGGCAATCCGCACCTTTGCGGAAACACGGGAAGCGGACGCTCTTTCCGGGATGCGCCGGCGCCACCTCGAAAAGACGATGCGCGAATTCGTCCGCGCCGGCGCCGATCTCCCGCCGGAGCGAAAGGCACGGGTGGAGGCGGTCCGCGTGGAGCTTTCACGGCTGCAGAC